>NZ_JACBXC010000059.1 GCF_013870535.1 Streptomyces phytophilus
AAGGGTGTTGCAGAAGGCTGTGTCATGGCAGGTCGGGGCCTGTCTTCGCCCTTGTGCTCATGCGGTGTGGGCGAGGTTATGCATGTGCGCAACGGCCTGGACGGCGTGGTGGAGCCCGTCGTGGCGTTGCCGGCAATCACGGAGGATCTTGTAGTTCTTCATCCGGGCGAAGGTGTGCTCGACGCGGGCGCGTACTCGGCGATGCTCGGCGTTGTCCTCCTCCTCGCCCGGCAGCAGGGCCCGCCCGGGGCGTCTGCGGTGCGGCACGATCGGGCCGGCGTTGATGTAGGCGCCGTCGCCCAGCACTGTCACCCCGCGGCAGTACTGGGCCAGTCCTGAGTTCCGCCAGGCTCGTGCGTCCGCCGTGGTGCCCGGCACCGGCCGGGCCGCGGCCACCACCAGGCGGGTGTCGGCATCGATGATGACCTGCACGTTTGCCGAGAAGCGGTAGTTGCGCGAGGACGCCCCGACCGTGCGGTCGCGCACCGGGACCAGCGTGCCGTCCACGATCCACAGCCGCTCCACGGCGGCGGCCGGCGCGGCGGCCGGCTCGATCGCCAGCAGCGGCCGCAGCCGCTGAATGACCCGGCACACGGTGGCCGGCGAGCAGCCGAACAACGGCGCCAGCTGCCGCATGGTCAGATTCGTGCGGTAGTACACCGCAACCAATAGCACCCGCTCGGCCAGCGGCAAACACCACGGCCGGCCCAGGTGAGCGCCATCTCCACCACGCTCACGCACCGCCTTCAGCAACCGCCCGAACGCCGCCATCCGCAGCCCGGTGAACGTCTCCACCCACAACGGCTCAGCACGTAACACCCCAGCCATACCCATCAAATGCCCAGCTCACGACCTTCTGCAACACGCTTTAGACACGGTGCGGGGGAAGTCCCGCCACAGGGTGCTCATGTAGGAATGTGAGGAATTCGAACGGCAAGACCAAGTCGCTGATGCCATCGCCGCATTCCTGGAGAGCAACCCGAAGATGGTGTTCTCCGACATGGAAGAGTTCGGGAAGGGCCGGTGCCACAGTGACGCGCGCAGCGCCAGGTGCACGGCCCGCGGAGACTGCCGTTGGCACCATATCGAGTCCGTGAAGGACTGGGTGAGCAAGCGAGTGGACAACTTGGCGGTTGGCCAGTCGATGGAAATCACCGGTGGTGCTGCGAAGTGGGTATCCATCACGGTCGAAGCCATCGACTACCCGGCCGAGTACCGGACCTGCACGAGTTCGTCCGCCGGCCTTCGTACGACGGCTACGCGGGGATGTGTGCGTGCGGCTTCGAGACCCCTGAGCCGTCGTACCCCTCGCTGGGCCTGCTGATCGAGGCGGTCCGCGAGCACCTGGAGCGCGACGTCTTCCCGGCGCCGGACGAGACCGCGCTGCGTAAGGCGGCCGACTCCTTCCAGATCGGCACGTTGCTCGGCTACCACCGGCTGATCGAAACGACGCCGGAGCACGGCACTCAGCACGTCGGCTGGCTTATCGCCGGGGCGCGGGGCTCGGTCCGTATCCGGGGTGACGAGGCGTTCGGCGAGCCCCTCGGGCAGTGGATCCCCCTCACCCACGACTCACACGAACGCTGAAACCTGGAGTGGCTCGACCAGACGCTGAACGCCACTCACATGCGCCCTGGTGGGCGAGAAACGGCCCGGGATTCGACGATCGGACACCCGTCGCCGCCGTATTCATACGAAAGGCGCGGGAGGTGCACGGTGACTGCTGTGCGGCTTCAACACATATGCCACGACAGTGCGATGAGTTCACTGACCACCCTCGCATGAGCATCCCTTGGAAGGAGTAATTCGGCATGTCTAAAGAGACCTTGGAATGGCTGAACCAGAACACGCTCATCGGATACACCGAGAAGCGCGGTACGGCCTGGCACTTCCGCCGTGGACACCAGGGCACCGAGTCCAACCACTACACCGGAGCCGTGCCGGTAGAGGACGTCCAGCGCCGGCTGTTCGACTGGGAGGCGGTGCCCAGTGAGGTCTACGTCAAGAGCCCGCTGACCGGCCGGCTGGAGATCGACCCGGACAAGGTCGCGTTCTGCCGCAGCGACACGGGGCGCAGGCTGGGGTACTTCAGCCCCGGCTACGAGCCGCACCCCTACGCGGAGTGGCTGCTGCACAAGGTCAGCCTGCTGCTCGACAGCGAACTGTCCATCGGCTCCGCCGGGCTGCTGCGCGGCGGCGCTGTGGCGTGGGTGTCCGTGGAGGTTCCGGAGAACATCGTCACCCCTGAGGGGGTCACGTTCCGCCCGCACCTGCTGGCCGCCACGTCGTTCGACGGATCCCTGTCCACGACGTACAAGCGGGCCATCACCAACGTCGTGTGCGACAACACCATGTCGGCGGCGCTGGCCGAAGCGGGAGAGGAACTCCGGTTCAAGCACTCGCGGAAATCGGCGGGCCGGCTCTTGCAGGCACGAGACGCCCTCGGGCTGGTCTACCGGCTAGCCGACGAGTTCACCCACGGTGTGGCGCACCTGTGCCGCATCGAGGTCTCCGACCGCCAGTGGCAGCAGTTCCTCGACGCACACGCCGAGCTTCCCGAGCAGAAGGGCCGTGGGCGCACGCTGGCGGAGAAGAAGCGGGAGGCGCTGACACGGCTCTGGACGAACGACGAGCGAGTCGCCCCCTGGCACGGCACCGCGTACGGTGTGATCCAGGCCGTGAACACCTACACCCACCACGAGCAGACCGTGCGCGGCGCCACCCGCCCGGAGCGCAACGCGCTGCGTGCCGTGACCGGTGGCGTCGACGAGTTGGACCTGGGGACCGTGAACACGCTGACCGCGGTGCTGGACCGCACCGACCTGGCCCGAGCCGCTTGACTGGTATCCCGGCCGGACGCCAGCCCCCCGCACCCGAGGGCCGGCGGCTCCAGCCACCGCCCAGGACACAGCCATCTTCATGCGCCGACGTGGCGCTGACACGGCCTGCCCGGCTCCCCATTCGGCCTGGCGCGGCCACCTGAGCAGGGCGGGCCACGCAGCCGCCGCTCTGGCAGCCGTCGCCTGGCAGCGGCGAGCTGCTTGGTACGCCCCCGCGACGCACGTCCGTTTCGACGACGCTGCGCAACCGCCGCAGCCCTCGCCGCACCCTCGCGGACATGACAGACCTGCACGGCATCGGTCTGGGCTTCCAGGGCACGTAGCTCAGCGGTAGAGCACGCACCTCAATGCGCCCCATGCCGCCGGTTCGAGTCCGGCCGGGTCCACCACCGGGCAGCCGCCGCCCGGGAGTCAGCAGGAACGGACGAGCCCAGGAGTCGGCACGCATGTGGGTCTACGAGGCCACCTACGTACTCGGCATGGACATCGAAGCCTGGCAGCCGGTCGTCAACCACCCGGTCACCGCGGCCACTTTCACCTTCCACAACCGCGAGTACCGGCTGAAATTCGACATGGCGGGCTACCGGATGTTCGCGGAGAAGCTGGAGAACCGGGGCCGGCCCGAGCCGAAGCTGATCAACCCTGAGCACAGCGCGAACTACCAGCAGGTCGTCTTCCACGTCCACGAGCTGATCAACAAGTACGAGAACACGTACTTCGCCACCTACACCCCCGGCCGCGAGGACGTCATCCTCCGCGCCCCCGAAGGCGCGATCGCCGCAGTGCTGCGCTTCCCAGAGCTGGAGGGCACACGCGAGCGCCGCCTGGCGGTGGTCACCGACGCCGTGTGCGACACGTTCGGCGCCATCGCCGACATCACCTTCCACAACCCCCTCTACGAGTAGGAGCAGACGATGCCGCAGTTCCACTTCGACCCCGTCGACCCCGCGCACGACAATCGCCTGCGCGTGAGCCTGAAGGACACCGGCGAGGCCCTCGGGGTCACCTACCCGACGAAGGCAGCGGGCTGGGTCGCCGAGCACGCCGGCCTCACCGGCACCCAGGGCGCGGTGCACGGCTTCGAGAACAAGTACCTGGCCGCGGAATTCATGTACTGGTTCAAGGCGCCCGAGCAGTCCGACCGCACCAACCCCCAGGACACCTCCCGCCCGCTGAACCCCGAGCTGCTGCCCAAGCACGGCGTGCTGATCTCCCTCGTTCCGCTCGACGACGCAGACTTCCTGGTGGACCTCACTACGCGAGGAGCCGCCTGTGGAATCGGCTACCTCCAGCGGCGCGACGACGGCCAATACGACGTACGAGTGGGGCACAACTCGGTCGGCTCCGCGGACTCGCCCGAGACCGGGATGTGGGCATGCCTCAAGCTCCACACCGGCACCAAGACCTACGAGGGGTATCTCCATGGCTTCACCCCCTACGTGAGCGTCGGGCCGGAGGTGACCGGAACGATCAGCTTCCGAGGAGAGACCGTCGAAGCAGCCTGCGAGGCCATTGACCTGGCAGTCGAAGCACTCGTGGGCGGCGACGAGGAGTTCGAGACCGGCTCCACCAGGTACAAGGTGTCCCTCAAGGCCAAGCAGTAGCAACCTCAGCACACCCATGGCCCAAATGTCGACTAATCGACAGAGAGGAAGCTCATGCAGTTGATCAAAGCGAGAGAAGCGCTGACCCTAGCCGACGCCGACGGCTTCGTGCTCTTCGGCGGCAAGAACGACCGCCAGCACCCGATGCAGACCCCCATCAAGGCGATGCCCGTGCTCCAGCCGCGCGGTGTCGTCGACTGGCAGGACGAGGACGGCAACGTCTTCTTGCGCAACTGGACCGGCACCACCGTCTGGGCCGCCCCCACCACCGATCCGACCGGGCCGGCCGCAGAAAGCCACGAAGTGATCGGGGCGAGGTACCCCGAGGCCGACTGGCGTGAGGCGTACCGCGCGGCCGAGGAGAAGGATTTCGACGTCACTGACTCCCGGGAACAAAGCGGCGAGTTGGCCGGTGTCGTGGCCGAGTTGCGTGAGGACGAGGCCGAGAACGACGAGGGTCTGCTGTGGGCGGCCATCACGGTGGCGAGCAATCTGGTCGAGGGTTTCGACCGGGACTTCCTCTCACACGTCATCACCAGCCGGGACGAGGAGGCCGAGCAAGGGCTCGCCAACCGTGCCCGGGGATATGTCATCGCTCGCTGGCCCGACTTCCCCATCCAGGAAATCTCGGACCTCGATCGGTTCGCTGCTAGGTACGCCCTGCACGAGCACGAGCGGGTAGCCGAGGACGAATTGCAGTTCTTGTTCGTGTTCAACCTGGCTGATCTGACGGCGGCGGGCTAACGCCCCCAACTTCCTTATCTGCTGCTGGCGAGTGCACCGGCGTCGCGGCGGCGGGTGAGAACGAACGACGAAAAGGAGTTTCGATGACGATTCACGCTGTCCCCCTTCGATGTCTAGGCCGCCCCATCGTCGGTGGACTGGTCGTGCCCTGGATCACTGCTGAGCACCAGGGGCGACCGGTTTTCGGAGCTATCGATGCGGCCAAACGTCACTTGGCTCTTGTGCGCGGTCTGTGCCAGGTGTGCGGTCAGCGGCTGGAAACGCGGATCTGCTTGCTCGTCAGGCCCATGGATACGGAAGTGGGATATGCGCCAGAGCCTGCTGTCCATCCAGAATGCCTGCCCTATTCTCGGCAGCACTGCCCCATGCTCAACGGAGCGATGAGCCACTACCGCCGCTCACCCGTGCTGCCCGCGCATCCGGCCGGCCGACAGGACGGCGACTCTGCGGGTGTATGCCCTCAGGCCACGCCAGACGATCACGCGATCCGGGCTGGAGCACCAGCGGACAACTGGGACGCCTGGATGATCACACGCGACAGCTACCGGCTCAAAACCAGCCCGGAGGGGGAACTTCTTGGCTTGGACCTGGATGTGCATGTCCTCAAGAAGCGACCTGTCCGCAGGAACCCGCCCCGGGCCGAGGAGGCCCTCGAACTACTTCGGCACCTCTTGGATTCGCCCACCGACGACGATTCACACGAGCAATGAGAACTGTGATGGACCAGCGGTGGTAGACCCTGCGGCAGGCAGCACCTCAACTCGGTGTGCCGAAGGAGAGTCACGCACCTGATCTCGGCGAGCCGCTGACGCTGTGGCAACAGATCCCGCACGAACTCGGCTTCGACGAACGGCCGATTCCTGAGGGCTGGTGCACGTACTGCGTGTGGCTTGGAGCCGCTGAAGACTCGTATGCGCGAAGCGGCCAAGCGCCCGGGCGCGACAGCAATTCCGTGACGGCACACGTGACGGTGGCCAGTTCCCACGCTCAGAAAGGAGCACTTTCCCATGCCGAAACTTCCCCAATACCGCCCCCCGTCGATCGGCCAAGAGGACGAGTTCGACGGGTACGCCGTCGCGTTGAACCTGGGGACCTGGGCGTACGCCCTGGACGACTCGCCCGGACTCTATGGGCCCGGCTGGTACCCCTTCTACCGGGAGGTGACGCGTCGTGAACCCGACCCACACAACCTCACCGCGCACGTCGGACGGGACGTTCTCACTGGCAAGATCGAGCCCACATCGGTACGGATCTCGCCCGACAAGGAGTTCCGCGCATGGCGCAACGAGACCGTCACGCTCTACCCGTTCCATAACGACGCCCGGGTGAAGGCTCTGACCCGTCTGTACGTCGGACCTGTCACGGTCCGCCGCACCGAGATCGTCACAGACCTGCGCGAGCAGTCCGTCATTCTCCCTGACGGCATCCCGGGCTCGTTGCGGGTGCAGGCCGAGGTCAAGGGGCAGCGCATCCTTGACTTCCTCAACGCGGCCCGCAGCGAGCGTCAGCGCGGCCGACCGGCACCCTACGCCGTCGTCCACCGCGAGATGCGGCCACAGACTGACGACGAGCCCATGCTCGTGATCGGACGCATCAACGGCAGCTCAAGCCGCCGCCAAAGGCGCTTCGCAACCGTCGAGCGCGGCGAGGCCGCCATCAAGAGGTGGGCCGGCCAGGGCTTCACCGTCTTCTGGACGCGGGTGGGGGACAAGCCGCTGTCCAAGCCGTTCCGCCTGGTCGACGGCCGACGCGTCGACATCGAGTGAGATTCGGAGATAAGACTCAGCACATACGCGGCTCGCCGTCCCGGCAGACGCTTCTTTCTTGCCCGTAATCGGAAGGGACGGCAGGCATGCAGCACATTTTCCACGATGGCAAGCCGGTGGCCCAGGGCGAGACCTTCGAGCCCAAGAAGGGCTACACGGTGACCTTCGTGCGCATGGAAGAGGACCGCCTCATCCTGCGGGACAGCAAGGGCGAGTTCTCCAGGCCGATCCGCGACACCCGGCAGGAGACCCGGGAGCCTGCCGTCCCCAGGCTCGGCGAGCGACGTACTGCCCTGAAGGAGATTCCCGACTCGTGCCCTATTGAGGGCGAGACGCTTTACCTCATGACGCACCAGATGTGTGTGCCCGGCGGATGGGAGAGTCTTGCTACCCAGCAACTCCGGGCGCCTCGGCACCTGGCCGGGATCTACGGGCCCGCGGGCCAGATGCTGGAAGACCGGGCAGCGCGCGGGGCCGCGGCCCAGCTCTTCGAGTCCGCGTCCAGCAAGATCGTCAACCACCCTTACGTCCGCCTTCGCAAGCTGGTCGCCACCGTGCACCTCCAAGAGGGCACCGAGGGCGAGCCCGGCGCCTGGGACGACCCGGGGGTGGCCATGGAGATCTGCCAGATCCTGCGCGACTCGAAGACCCTCTGAATCGCCAGCAGGCGCCTGAACGCCCACGCGATACCACGCCGGCGTCGCGCCTGTTCCCGGACGGCATAAGAGCCGGGGCTTTCCTCATCCCGCATGCACCCATGAAAGCGAGCCCCGCCATGACCGACGACGGCCCGAACAAGGGCAACGGCTACAGCGTCCTGCCGGTAACGGACACCAGCACCCCGCACCCGCTCACCCACTACATGATCGCCGTACACCTCGGCATGGAGGAGTTCACCGAGGACAACCTCGCCGAAGCCCTGCGCCGGGTGAAGACGTTCCTCGCACTGTACGAGGAGGCTGGACAGCCGATTCTCACCCGCGAGGACGGCTCGCCCTTGCTGGTCCGAGACATCGAGGAGGCGTTCATCCGTCGCCACTTCGGTCAGAAGATGAGCTTCGGCGCGAAGACACCCGGGGAGTTCGACGAGCACATGCTGAACCTGCGGGCCAGCCTCACCGGTGTGCCCCGGGTCAGTACCGGCGCATCACGTTCCTCGGGCTGGTTCGTCCCCACCGCGACCCGTTCCAGGTCTTCCAGGAGATCAACGGCCGGTACCGCTCCGAGTCGCGGCGAGTGGAGGTCTACGCCGACGGCACCTTGCTGTGGCGAGAGGACGGCCGGCAAGGCGAGGGGACGGCGGAGTTCGAGCACACTGAGACTGAGGATGTTCCCGGCCTCAGCATCGTCCACGAGCGTACGAACCAGCGGGCCGATTCCGTATCCGCCTCCGATTTCGAGGTTCTGTTCGCGCGGGCCACAGGCAACACCTGCGGCTGGGTCGTCGACTGGGCCGAGAGGATCGACGAGGACACGGACCCGGCGCTGTAGTGCGACCAGGGCCGCTCCGGGGACGAGCCCTTCTGCACCTGGCACCTGCGATCTGCCCGCCGAATGTTCCCTGCCCTCTTCCCGGAAGCGTAATCGGGGCGCAACCGAGGTGCCCTGACCGCCGCGCATTGTCCTCGGCCGAGGCACGTTCGCACGCTTCCGGCCCCTTGGGGATGGTGCCCGGACGGGTCACACGGGTCCAGTTCGGCGTGGGAGGTGCGGGGGCCCGGTCGGCCGCGGACGAAGGTGAGTGCGGGCTTGTCCCACCGGCTGCATGCGGCAGACTGCCGGTGAGCTAAGGAGAAGCCGGTGAAGATCGATCTGGACAAGGTCCTGGAGACCGTCTCTGAGCTACGCGATGGCCTCGAAGAGCTGAACGAGGCGGAGCCGGCGGAAGGGCCGAGGAGGAAGGCGAAGCAGGAGCGAGCCGAGATCACGCGCACGCTGCTGTATCTGGCCCACTTGGGCGACCGGGCCCGCGTGGAGATCATGGACGTCTACCACGGCTACAGGCAGCAGGACATGCGCTCGGGGGGTGAGCGAGCGAGTGAATGAGGCCATGCTCACCTTGCTTGAGGACGTCGTTGAGCGACTGCAGCGGGCCATCCGGGCGCGTGACTGTCCTGCCATCGTCATCCTGCAGGGCGAACAGACGCTCACCCTCTCGGACTTCGACTACCTGCGCGATCTGGAGACCGCCGCCGCGTTCGAACACAGGGCTGCCGAGCACGCCCGCCGCATCCAGGCCCTCCGATGGGTCTTTGCCGTCCCCCAGGTATGGCTCCAGACCGCAGACGGGATCTCGGCCCGCGCGGTCTCCAACCACCCGTTGCGCGAGGGCGAGCAGGAGGCCATCACCTTCACCGCCTTCGACGTCGGTGACGGGGTGGACTACGGCTTGGTGCCCTACACCCGCCGGCCGGACAGTACCCCCGTCTTCGACGAGCCGGAGATCTTCACCAGCGAGGTCATGCCGGGAGAGCGGGCGCCGGGCTGGACGCTGCTGCGCATCCTGATGGACCCGGGCGACAACGAACTCCCACCCGGCGGCTGACCTGTCCTCGCCCTGCTGTCCCGCTTCAGCTGGTGGCCGGAAGTGTCAGCTGCCCTTGGCTCTTTCGCCCACTGCGACCCCGCCACCTCGAAGCTGTCGGCCAGCGCTCTAGCCGACAAAGCGGATCAGGGCATTTCTGAATTGCCCCCATCGAACCCGTCCGCTGCAAGTAAGTCGGCTAGTAGATGGCCATCAATTCTACTCGGAATCTCGCGACCGACCGTAACGAACAGCGCATTCAGCGCCTCGCCGACGTGCGTCCCGGACGACCCTGTGATCTGCGTACCTGTCGCCTATAGCAACTGCGCTCCAGGTGAGCAATTCGGTATCCCTGAACGGAACGCAATCGTTTGGATTTGACGTCGTTTTGGTCCTCCATCATTCTACTCCCTGAGTGTTCGTCAGTGGTCGACCCACGTCGGCAATGGAATTGCGCGGTGGTCCATCGCGGAGCAGCGGAACGAAGCGGACAGGGTCGTCGAGAACGGCCGCACCTTCTCGCGGCCATAGGTGCGGGTCTGCCAGGGCAATGCCTAGATAGGCGGTGGTGGGATCAGGTTGGTCCCAGTGGGATCGACGACAACGCCGTCAGGTCGCACGCACCATGCGTGGGGAAGGGGGAACGCATTCGTTGTGGCGTATCCCTCGGCGTAGACCAGGCCGTGATCGCGGTGTGCGCGGGCGATCTTCGCTGCGTTGTAGTAGCAGTCGCGATCTGGCAACTTCTGAACGTCGGCGGGCCGGGGTTTATGAGTGAAGAGACGGCCGTGCGCCAGGAGGAGGTGGTATTGCGTGGGGTGGGCCCAGCCTGCCCCTCCAGCGATGCCGAGGGGCTCTGCAATCTGGCGTATGAACGCAATCAACTTCTGTTCGGCAGGCTCGGGAAGCTGCGTCTGGGCATCGACGTTCCTGGACACGATGGAGCCGACCTCCGTTTCGGGGCGGAGCCGAGCCTAGCGGGCTGTGATCCGTCCAGCCACTGCGCTCCGGCGAACTGGACTCAGTGTCAACTGCGGGTCGGCGCATAGCGGTCGAGCGCGCAGAGATGTCCGTGCCGATGGGGCCGTCGAGGCACAACAGACGGCGCCCAGCCGGTGCTCGTGGTGATGTAAAGGAGGTGATGCTGTGTTCGGCAACTGTGTGCCCGACTTCGGCCGGCACGGCTCCTACCCGCCGCGGCTCGGGTGGCTGCCGAAGGTTCACGTCGCTGTGGGGGCTGATCCGCTGGTCTTCTCCCGCCCTCAGGCACCGGTGGTGCTGGGGGTGGGCAGCTCGATGGTGCGCGCCATGCGGTTTTGGTCCCGGGCTTTCGGCCTGATCCGTATCGGCGACCGCCGTTCCGGAGGCCATCCGGCCGTCGCGACCCGGCGTGCGGCATGGTTGCTCGACGAAGATCGGGGCGCCGATCCCTACCTGGAGGATCCCGGCACGCTGTGGCTGCTGCACTGGTGGCTGCTCAGCGCCCGGCCCTGCCACGTCCCCACCTTCCGCTTGCTGTTCGGCCAGTGGTGGAGGTGGCACTTCCTCCGCAGCGAGCTGCGGTATGCCGTCCGGACAGCGGCAGTGGCCGCGGGCTGGCGCGAGCCTGCCGATTCGCTGATCAACCGCGACATCACGGCACTGATCGCCATGTACGCCGAACCCCGCTATCGGCCAGGAACCCGGATCCCGGAAGAGGGGCTTGAAAACTTCCTCACCAGCCCGTTTCGGCAACTCGGACTGGTCGATGCCGCGCCCGAGCACCGTGACGGTACGGAAGATCCGGCTTCTCGCGGCGGCGAACTGCTGATCCACCGGCACCGCGGCAACGTCGCTCCCCGAGCGATCCTGGCCAGCGCCAGCCTGGAATACGCCCATACCTGGGGCACAACGGGCCCCGGCAGCATTGCCCTGACCCGCCTGCATACCGACCCGCTGGGGCCAGGCCGGCTCATGCTGACTGATCACCGCGCGCTGCACGCCGCCCTGTCCTGGGCTGCCAACGGCCCTCTGGCCAACTACGTCACCTTGAGCGAATCGAGCCTGGACGGCGAACTGCTCTCCTTCGCCGCACCGCCCCGTGCCCTGGCCGACCGGTTGCTCGCCGCCTACTACAACCTCTCGGACGGGCCCGGCGCCCCGCGCTGACGACAAACTCGTCCGTCTCCTGCAGGCCAATCCCCCTGCGATATGCGCGCACCTGCATCGCCGGCAGCAACGCTTCCCGGCTGCAGTACCTCGCGGCGCTCTTGCGATCCAACTGCGCTTGCTTCGGCACGACATCGTGCCCTGCCCACTTTCAACGACACGAAGAGGAAGAACTCCATGTCCAAATACCGCGACTACTGGTCCACGGTCGGCACCGCCGTCATCGTCTACGTGGACGCCGCCATCTACCGCAACGACGCCCGCACCGCGCTGAGGGCCGTGCAGGCTCTTGCCAACCGATGCGGGACGCTGAGCCTGATCGACTTCTCCGCCCTGCTGCTGCTGAACGTCGCGCACAACTGTCCCGACCGCTACCGCATGCCCGACGGCCGCCCCGACGCCTACGCTCTGACGCAGGATCGACCCGTGGACGCACAGCGGATCGCGGACGCCGCGGACCTGGTCGGTCGATTCTTCGAGCGCCCGGTCACGGACGAGTCGATCCGTGCCGCGGAGCAGCAGGCCACCACCATCTCGCAGACGCGTCCGCTCATCCAGGCTGCGCTGGCTGCCGGCCCGCGGCCGTCGCAAGTCAGGGCAGCACTGCGCCCTGCCGCAGGCTCGTTGCATTCCATTTCTGCCGTGATCAGCCTGGCCACGCTGGCACTGGAGAGGACCATCCACCACCCCGATGCGCCTGGTGACCAGCGGGGCATGCCCGGAGGGGCCCTCGCCGGGCCGCTGGCACGCGCGGTGGCCGGGAAACTGGCGCCCCACCGAGTGTTCTGGCTTCTCGACCACTTGCGACAGCGCTCGTCGGCGTCCGGTAATCCCGTCTCAACACAGTTGGGCGTCCACAAGACGCTGACCAGCTTGGACTTGATTGGACTCGGTCCGATGAGACAGAAGGCAGTCGCGGGCTGGAGCAAGCCCCTGAGCTGTGGGCTCTAGGACCCGTGATGGCGTGCGCGTGCAGCATCGCAGGGAAGACACGCTGGAGGTCGCGTGGCTGCCGAGGGCCGGGGGAGGCTCCGCATCGACGCCCAGCTCAATACCGCGAGCAAGGTCGTAACGGCTACGACCGCGTGCGCTGTGCGCCGGGCGCATCACCGCGGCCAAGACGCTCATCGGCCAGACCGAAACCGCCGGCGGCGAGCAGCGCACCACCCTGCCTTACCCCCCGGGGGCTCGCCCACTCCTACCTCTGTAGCGCGGCGGGCGCACCCCTGCCTGCCCACCCTCACCCATTCGGAGGAGAACACCCATGCTCGACCCCGCCCGCCATGCCAAGGACCTGCTCGACGCCCTGATAGCGGTTGCCGGGGACGGCCTGCACGTGCTCACCCTCTCGTCTGCCACAGGGCCGGGTGGGCCGCCGCTGATCATCAGGTTCCTCGTCATCAAACGGGGCGCCATCACCACCCTGGAGAAGGACGCCCTGTCCGGCGCGGTGGCCGTGCTCGCCGGAGCCGTCTACAGCCCCGAGGGCGGCAGCGTGGTGCTGCGTACCGTGACCAGCCCCGTCACCGACACCGTGCGGACCTGGCGCATCGACGCAGGAAAGGCTCTGCCCCTCACCGCCGACGAGACCCGCGCCGCCTACTGCACCGACGCGGCCACCGGCGAGCCTCTGCCGTCGCAGCCCGGCGTGACTTACGCCGACGCACCGCACCTCGACCTCTAACCCACCCCCGTCCCGGACTGGAGGTGCCGGAAGCGCCCCCCGGGCGAGCCGCCGGCCCCGCCGCCCCAACCCAAGGAGGGAACGCCGCGATGAACAACCAGGACAACGTGCCGACCGTCGAACCCGACGACGGCAGCGAGTTCGTCATGCCCGAGGGCGGCATGTGGGTACAGGCCCGCCTGCTCGTCCCCGGCATCCGCATCCTCGAAGCCGGGCCGCTCGGCCCCTGGCGCCCCGCCTCCACCGCTCACACTCGCGAGCCCGAAGGCAACAGGCCGGGCGTCACCCAGCTCATCCTCACCGGTCCCGGCGCCCCGGAGCAACTACACGGCGCGCCGCCGCTGGATCGCCGCCTACCGGCACATCGCCACCCTGGCAGACAAGGAGAACCGCACGTGACCAGCCCACCCACCGCACCTACCGCGCCGCCCTGGAGCGGCAGACCGCCCGCGCCCGCCCGGGGTCCGCGGCCGGTTCACCGGGCC
>NZ_JACBXC010000590.1 GCF_013870535.1 Streptomyces phytophilus
CCGCCGCGCGACCTCCGCCAACCCGGCACCTCCAGCAGGTACGCACCGCCGTTCTGCCCCGGCACCTCGTGCGTCTGCAGGATCCCACCGTGCAGGAGGGCAACCCCCCGCGCCAGCGGCTCGTGCACCGAACCCCCCGCACCCCGGGAACCGGAAGAACCCGAAGAACCCGAAGAACCGGCAGAACCCGAAGCAGACCCGCCGACCCCCCGCGGCCCCTGCACCTCTATCCGCACCACATCCCCGCGCCGGGCCGCCGCCACCACCACCGGCGCGTCCGACGCCCCCGCGGTCCGCTGCCCCGTGGCGTCGACGCCCGCGACCTCCGCGATCAGGTGCGCCAGCGCCAGCGCCAGCCACCGTCCGTCCGCCTCGATCTCCAACTGCGGCGCGTGCACCACGAACTGCGCCCGCCCGGGGCCGATCAGCTCGTCCGCGCCCTCGGTCGCGGCGTGCACCACGTCCTCGACGTTCACCGTCTCCACCGCCAGCCGCTCCTTGCCGGAGTCCAGCCGCTGGAAGTCGAGGACGCCGTCGATGAGCGCGGTCATCCGCCCGTACCCGGCGGAGAGGTGGCGCAGCGTCTGGTTGGCCTCCGGCCAGAGCTGCCCGGCCGGGTCGTCGACGAGGGTGTTCAGCTCCGCGCGCAGGGTGTCGAGCGGGCTGCGCAGCGCGACGGCGAGGACCGCCTGCAGCTGCGCGAGCCGCGCCTCCAGCGCGTCGCGCCGCCGCCGGTCGGTGAAGGCGAGGACGGCACCGACGAGTTGGTCGCCGTCGCGCACCGGGGCGGTCGTCATGTCCACCGGCACCGGCTGGCCGTCGCTTCCCCACAGCACCTGGCCGCGTACGCGGTGCTTGCGCCCCGAGCGCAGGGTGTCCGCGATCGGGGTCTCCTCGTACGGCAGCGGAGTGCCGTCGGGGCGGGAGTGGTGGATGAGGGGGTGGAGGTCGGAGCCGCCGAGTTCGCTGGCGCGGTAGCCGAGGATCTGCGCGGCGGACGGGTTGACGAGGACGACCTTGCCGGTGGTGTCCGTACCGACGATGCCCTCGGCGGCGGCGCGCAGGATCATCTCGGTCTGCCGGCGCTGCCGGTGCAGCTCGGCCTCGATCTCCGCCGAGCCCGTGAGGTCCCGTACGACGAGCATGAGCAGCTCGTCGCCCGTGTAGTGGTGCCCGGGCGCGTACGGGGACTCGCCGCCGGGGCCGTCCTCCAGGTCCGCGCTGGTGACCTCGGCGGGGAAGCCGCTGCCGTCGGTGCGGCGGGCGGCCATGCGCAGCGGCTTCGTGCGCTCCTCGGCGCGCATCCCCGCGTCGGGCGCGACGGACCCCGTGGAGTCGCCGCGGGGGCGGCGCATGGAACCGGGGATGAGCTGCGGGTCGAAGTCCGGCAGCAGGTCGAGGAGCCCGCGGCCCACGACGGCGGCGCCGGGCCGCTCGAAGGTCTCCAGCGCGACGCGGTTGGCGGCGACGACGGTGCCGTTGGTGTCGACGAGGAGCAGCGCGTCGGGGAGCGCGTCGAGTATGGCGGCGAGGCGAGCAGCGCCTCGGGATGGCCTGCTGCTCACGACGAACTTCCTCCTCGACGACCGTTCTTGCTGTGCTCCGCGGCCGGCCCGCACGCCGTCGCGCCTGCCGTACGCGCCCTCCTGCGGGCCCGTACGCGCCGCGTGCGCGCCGGTGGCCGTGCCACGAGAGGATTCTACGGTCCCCCGTTGCCCGGGGGACGGCGGATGAGAATCGTCACGCCGCCACCACAACTCCGCCGGGTTCCGCAGGGGGGCGGCCGGAGCGGTCCGGGTGCCGTGCGGTCCGCCGACGGTACGGGCAGGTCGTACGGGACGCGGGGGTGACCGCGGGGTACGGGGCACGGGGTGCGGCACCGGGCCCGCAACTGCCCGGCACAGGCGGCAGGGTACGGGAAGAACGCCGCCGGGGGACGGGGCGGCATGAGGACAGAGCGCGACGATTCCGGCAGCCGCGAAGGCCGCCCCGGCGCGACCGCGGCCCGCCCCTGAGGCCCGGGGGCGTACCGCGGAAAGCGCTCCGGAAGCACTGGAAGTACTGGAAGCACCCGGGAACGCACCCCGATGCGCACCTCCGTACGCCCCCGGCGCGCACCCGCCGCCGCGTGCTGCTGGTCGTCGGCAGTTTCTTCACCGGCTGGACACAGGTCGTTTCCCGAACCCGACGCCGAAGCCGCCTTATGCCCTTCTGCCGAGGGCGAATCTGCCCCGGGCAAAGATCCCTCCCCTTCACACGGCATCCCGCCGACCGTGGAAGCAGGAAGCAGAAAGCAAGAAGCCACGAGGGAGGCACGATGACACCACCGCCCCGCACCGCAGCCCGGCCGTCGGCCCTGACACCGCGCGCCGAGGACGAAGAGGGAGCACCGCCCCCGTCGAGGTTCGACGACCACCTGGCCGCCCAGCTCCTCGGCCAGCGCATCGTCCTCCTCGGCACCGAGGTCACCGACGCCTCCGCGAACCGCGTCTGCGCGCAGCTCCTGCTGCTCTCCGCCGAGGACCCGCGCACCGACATCGCGCTCTACGTCAACAGCCCCGGCGGCTCCGTCCACGCCGGCCTCGCCATCTACGACACGATGCGGCTGATCCCCAACGACGTGGCCACGCTCGCCATGGGCTTCGCCGCCAGCATGGGCCAGTTCCTGCTCACGGTCGGCAGCAAGGGCAAGCGCTTCGCGCTCCCGCACGCGCGGATCATGATGCATCAGCCCTCCGCGGGCATCGGGGGCAGCGCGGCCGACATCGAGATCCAGGCGGACAACCTGGAGTACAGCAAGACGCTCATGGAACGCCTCCTGGCCGAGCACACCGGCCAGGACCAGGCGACGATCTCGCGCGACGGCGACCGCGACAGGTGGTTCACGGCGGAGCAGGCGAAGGAGTACGGGATGGTCGACCAGGTCGTCGAGTCGCTCACCGACATCCGCCCGGCAGGTTCGAAGCGACGGATGGGGCTGTGACCATGAGCCAGTACACGATCCCGAACGTCGTCGAGCGCACCGCGCACGGCGAGCGCGCGTACGACATCTACAGCCGGCTGCTCTCGGAGCGGATCATCTTCCTCGGCACCGAGATCGACGACGGCGTCGCGAACGTCGTCATCGCCCAGCTCCTCCACCTGGAGTCGGCGAGCCCCGGCACCGAGATCTCCATCTACATCAACTCACCCGGCGGCTCGTACACCTCGCTGATGGCGATCTACGACACGATGACGTTCGTCGGCGCCCCCATCTCCACGTTCTGCGTGGGGCAGGCGGCGTCGACGGCGGCGGTGCTGCTCGCGGGCGGGGAGAAGGGGCGCCGCTTCGTACTGGAGCACGCGCGGGTGCTGCTGGGCCAGCCGGCGAGCGGCGTGCGGCGCGGGACGGTGTCGGACCTGAGCCTGGAGGCGAAGGAGATCCTGCGGATCCGGACGCAGATGGAGGAGGTGCTGGCGCGGCACACGGGGCACGAGGTGGCGACGCTGCGCGCGGACACGGACCGGGACAAGGTGTTCACGGCGGAGGAGGCGGTGGCGTACGGGCTGGCGGACCAGGTGATCAGCAAGCGCCAGTTGTGACGGAGCGGGGGACGGAGCCGCGGACGGGGCCGGGGACGGGGTTCATCAGGAAGACGAACGACATGGTGGCGGCGACCGGCGGCGCCAGGAAC
>NZ_JACBXC010000591.1 GCF_013870535.1 Streptomyces phytophilus
GGAGGCACAGGAGGCGCGGCGGGCGAGCCCGTTGCGGGGGCCCGGGGAGGCTCGGGAGGCGTGGGGGGCGGGTGCGGTGTCGAGGTCACTGGGCGCTCTCCTCCCACACCTCACGGTCGCTCTCCATGAGGTCTCCCCCCGTGACGATCCACCAGGGCAGCTCGCGGTGGACCGGGGCGATGTCCCACTGCTCGTCGCTCCACGGCGGCGGGGCGATCCGGCGGCTGGTCTGGCGGAGCTGGATCTTCTCGACCCGGCCCTCGTTCAGCACGGGCCCCAGGCGGCGCATCACGATGCGCTTCACGTAGTCCTCGGCGAGGTCGGCGCGGTCGGAGATGGCGCGGTTGTCCTCGTCGTGGGTGTCGGTCCAGTAGTCCCAGCCGCGGCGCAGCTCGTTCTGCACGGTGTGGCTGGGGGCCGGGTTGCCCCTGATGTTCTCGTGGTCCATGGCGGTGAGGTCGACCCAGCCGGTCTCCTCGGTGCCGCCGTCAGGCATCTGCAACTGGGCGCGCACCTCGACGTGGATGTTGGTCTGCAGGGGGTTGGGCGCGAACAGCCGCCAGTTCTGCTCGAACTCGGGGAAGACGATGCGGTCGATCGTCTCGTCGTGCTTCTTGCTGAGCGTGTTGGCCGGCGCGACGTGCAGGAAGCCGGCGCCGAGCTGCACGGTGACGAGGGCGACCAGCACCGCGATGGCCAGCGCGACGATGATCCGCGAGAGCGGCGAGAGCCCGGCGATGCCGAGCGCGGGCCGCGGCCCGGCCGGCGGCTCCGCCGGTCCCGTCTCCACCCCCGTGACGCCCCCGCTGTCGGGTATGCCGGCGCGGCTCTCGTCCGGCTGGCGCGATTCCATAACCCCCGGGCTCCCGTCTCCTCCGGTCCTCAGGACCGGCACGCTACCCACCCCGACCGCCTCCGCGCAGCGCTCGGGGGCAGAAACCGACCTTGACAGGGTAAGGCCGGGCAAGGAGCATGGAACCGAACGATCGGTCGGTAGGGAGGGCACGGGAGCCGAGATGCCGGAGACGATCATCGAAAGAGGCAGCCGGTCCGGAGCCGAGTCGGGTTCCGGACCTCGTACGGGCACGGGGGCGCCCGCAGCCGCGGCGCAGGCGGCAGCGACGCCCGGGACCGCGCCCGAGACCGCGTTCGAGGCGAAGATCGCCGCGGACGAGCGCATCGAGCCGCGCGACTGGATGCCCGATGCCTACCGGGCGACGCTCGTGCGCCAGATCGCCCAGCACGCGCACTCCGAGATCATCGGCATGCAGCCGGAGGCGAACTGGCTGACGCGCGCCCCCTCCCTGCGCCGCAAGGCGATCCTGCTGGCCAAGGTGCAGGACGAGGCGGGCCACGGCCTGTATCTGTACAGCGCCGCCGAGACCCTGGGCACCGGCCGGGACGAGCTGCTGGACAAGCTGCACGCCGGCCGCCAGAAGTACTCCTCGATCTTCAACTACCCCACGCTCACCTGGGCCGACGTCGGCGCCATCGGCTGGCTCGTGGACGGCGCCGCGATCATCAACCAGGTGCCGCTGTGCCGCTGCTCCTACGGGCCGTACGCGCGCGCGATGGTCCGCATCTGCAAGGAGGAGTCCTTCCACCAGCGCCAGGGGTACGAGCTGCTGCACACCCTCGCGCACGGCACCCCCGAGCAGCACGCGATGGCGCAGGACGCCATCGACCGCTGGTGGTGGCCGTCGCTGATGATGTTCGGCCCGCCCGACGACGAGTCGGCGCACTCGGCGCAGTCCATGGCCTGGAAGATCAAGCGGCACTCGAACGACGAGCTGCGCCAGCGGTTCGTCGACATCTGCGTCCCGCAGGCCGAGATCCTGGGCCTGACGCTCCCGGACCCGGACCTGAAGTGGAACGAGGACCGGGGCCAGCACGACTTCGGCGCCATCGACTGGTCGGAGTTCAAGGAGGTCCTGCGGGGGAACGGGCCGTGCAACGAGCAGCGGATCGGCCGCAGGCGGCAGGCGCACGAGGACGGCGCGTGGGTGCGCGACGCCGCGGCGGCCTACGCCGCGAAGCGGGCGCTCGGGGCCGCGGGGCCCGGGGAGGCGGCGGCGTGAGCGCGGACGCGGAGGACGCGGGGCGGAGGACGACCGCGGGCTCTGGCGGTACGGAACCAAGCGCGGACGCGGGCGTTGGCGCGGGCCCGGATGCCGGCTCCGGTGCCGGCGTGGGCCATGGCGCGAGTGCGGGCGCGGGCCCTCGCGGCGCGGACGCTGGGACCGGCGCCGGTGCCGTGGCGGGGGACTGGCCGCTGTGGGAGGTGTTCGTGCGCAGCAGGCGCGGCCTGTCGCACGTGCACGCCGGCTCCCTGCACGCCCCGGACGCCGCGATGGCCCTGCGCAACGCCCGCGACCTCTACACCCGGCGCCAGGAGGGCGTCTCGGTGTGGGTCGTGCCGTCCACGGCGGTCACGGCCTCCTCGCCGGACGAGAAGGACCCGTTCTTCGCCCCCGCCGCCGACAAGCCGTACCGGCACCCGACGTTCTACGAGCTGCCGGAAGGGGTGCGGAACCTGTGAGCGCCGCCCCGGACCCGGCCACCGCCGACCTGGCAACCGCGGGTGCGCTGGCGCTGGGGGACGACGCGCTCGTGCTGTCGCACCGGCTCGCCGAGTGGACGGGGCACGCGCCGGTCCTGGAGGAGGACGTCGCCCTCGCGAACATCGCGCTCGACCTGCTCGGCCAGGCGCGCACGCTGCTGTCCCTCGTCGGCGACGAGGACGAGCTGGCGTTCCTCCGCGAGGAACGCGCCTTCCGCAACGTCCAGTTGGTCGAGCAGCCGAACGGCGACTTCGCGCACACGATCGCCCGCCAGCTGTACTTCTCCGTCTACCAGGAGCTGCTCTACGGGCAGTTGGCGGCGGGCGGCGAGGCGGCGCCGCTGGCGCCGCTCGCGGCGAAGGCGGTCAAGGAGGTCGCGTACCACCGCGACCACGCCGAGCAGTGGACCCTGCGCCTCGGCGACGGCACCGAGACCTCCCACGCCCGGATGCGGGCCGGCCTCGACGGGCTCTGGCGGTACACGGGCGAGCTGTTCCGGCCCGTCGAGGGGCTGGCGGTGGACTGGGCCGCGCTGGAGGCGGCGTGGCTGGAGACCGTGGGCGGCGTGCTGGAGCGCGCCACGCTGACGCTGCCCGAGGGCCCGCGCGCCACCGGCTGGTCGGCGGGGGCCGGACGGGCGGGCGTGCACACCGAGCCGTTCGGCCGGATGCTCGCGGAGATGCAGCACCTGCACCGCAGCCACCCGGGGGCGTCATGGTGACGGACACCCCGGCGGGTACTCAGCCGGGCACTCCGCCGGACACCCCGGCGGGCACCGCGCTGGAGCAGCGGCTGCGGGAGCTGGCCGGCAGCGTGCCGGACCCGGAGCTGCCGATGCTGACGCTCGCGGAGCTGGGCGTGGTCCGCGGGGTGCGCAGGACCGGGACGGCGGCGGTGGAGGTCGAGCTGACGCCGACGTACACGGGCTGCCCGGCCGTGGAGTCCATGGCCGAGGACATCGAGCGGGTGCTGCGCGAGCGCGGCGGGATGGCGGAGGTCCGGGTGCGGCGCGTGCTGGCGCCGGCGTGGACGACGGACGACATCACGCCGGAGGGCCGCCGCAAGCTGGCGGAGTCCGGCATTGCCCCACCCCGCACGACCCGCCCGTC
>NZ_JACBXC010000592.1 GCF_013870535.1 Streptomyces phytophilus
CGGAGGCCGTGCCCTCCCGGCCGTCGACGGTGGCGATGACGGTGAGCGTACGGCCGCGGGTCTCGCCGTTCGTCGTCAGCGCGTTGCCGGCCCAGCGCAGGTTCGCGCTCGACTCCTCGTCGGCGATCACGACGCAGCCGTCGGCGCGCGACAGCTCCAGGGCCCGCTCGACGGTCTCGTGAGGCTCGGTCGTCCGGGTGGTCCGCGTCATCGGCCGGCCTCCTGGGTGGTGTTGAGGATGTTGACGTTCCGGAAGAGCGCGGACGGGCAGCCGTGCGAGACGGACGCCGACTGGCCGGGCTGGGCCTTGCCGCAGCTGAACGTGCCGCCGAGCACGTACGTCTCCGGGCCGCCGATCGCCGACATCGAGCCCCAGAAGTCGGTGGTCGTCGCCTGGTACGCCACGTCCTTGAGCTGCCCCGTCAGCTCGCCGTTCTCGATCCGGAAGAACCGCTGCCCGGTGAACTGGAAGTTGTAGCGCTGCATGTCGATGGACCACGAGCGGTCGCCGACGACGTAGATGCCGCGCTCGACCTCGCCGATCAGCTCCTCGGTCGTCGGCCCCTCGGGCGCCGGCCGCAGCGAGACGTTCGCCATGCGCTGCACGGGCACGTGGGCGGAGGAGTCGGCGTAGGCGCAGCCGTTGGAGCGGTCGGCGCCGGTGAGCTTCGCGATGCGGCGGTCGGTCTGGTAGCCCACGAGCACGCCCTCGCGGACCAGGTCCCACGACTGGGCCTGCACGCCCTCGTCGTCCCAGCCGATGCTGGCGAGCCCGTGCTCGGCGGTGCGGTCGCCGGTGACGTTCATGAGCCCGGAGCCGTAGCGCAGCGTGCCGAGCCGGTCGAACGTGGCGAACGAGGTGCCGGCGTACGCGGCCTCGTAGCCGAGGGCGCGGTCCAGCTCGGTGGCGTGGCCGACGGACTCGTGGATCGTCAGCCACAGGTTCGACGGGTCGACCACCAGGTCGTACGAGCCGGCCTCGACGGTCGGCGCCGCCATCTTCTCGGCCAGCCAGCCGGGGATCCGCGCCAGCTCCGCGTCCCAGTCCCAGCCGGTGCCGGTCGCGTACTCCCAGCCGCGGCCGGCCGGCGGCGCGAGGGTGCGCATCGAGTCGAAGTCGCCGGAGTCGGTGACGGTCACCGCGGTCAGCTCCGGGTGGATCCGCACCCGCTGCTGGGTGGTCGAAGTGCCGGCGGTGTCGGCGTAGAACTTGTTCTCCTGGACCGCCAGCAGCGAGGCGTCCACGTGCGAGATGCCCTCGGCGCCGAGCAGCCGTTCGCTCCACTCGGTCAGCAGCCCGGTCTTGTCGCCGTCCGGTACGTCGAAGGGGTTGACCTCGTACGCGGAGATCCACGTCTTGTCCGCGTGCACCGGCTCCGGCGCCAGCTCGACCCGCTCGTCCGCCCCGGCCGCGGCGATGATCCGCGCCGACAGCTTCGCCATCGCCACCGCCCGGCCGGCGACCCGCGCGGCGGCGTCCATCGTCAGATCGACCCCGGCGGCGAAGCCCCAGGCCCCGCCGTGCACCACGCGTACCGCGTACCCGAGGTCGGTGGTGTCCGTGGCGCCCGCCGGCTTGGCGTCCTTCAGCCGCCAGGCGGCGCTGCGCACGCGCTCCAGGCGGAAGTCGGCGTGTTCGGCGCCGAGTGCCCGGGCCCGGGCGAGCGCGGCGTCCGCGAGGGCGCCGAGCGGCAGCGCGAGGAACGCCTCGTCGAGGGAATGGACCGACTTGCTCACGTTCTGCCCTCCGGTCGGTGGTGGGTGGTGGTGCCGCGGGCCGCGTCCGGGCCCCCGGCCGATCATGCCCGAGCGGATGCCCGGTGCCCAGCGGGTTTCTGTGAGAACCCCACAAGTGTCCGCCGCGGGCCTGTGTGGGGGGCGGAATGCCCGTGGCGCGTCCCGTACCGATAGCTTCTCGGGTGAGGAGTCCTGGAGCGAGTCCGGGATCCACCAGGGAGAAGGGACGGGTCCTTGAGCCGCTCGGTTCTGGTCACCGGAGGCAACCGCGGTATCGGCCTCGACATCACCCGCGCGTTCGCCGAGGCGGGCGACAAGGTCGCGTTCACGTACCGCTCGGGCGAGCCGCCCGCGGAGCTGGTGGAGCTGGGCTGCCTGCCGGTGAGGTGCGACATCACCGACACCGAGCAGGTCGACCGGGCGTACAAGGAGGTGGAGGAGGAGCACGGCAACGTCGAGGTGCTGGTGGCCAACGCCGGTGTCACCAAGGACCAGTTGCTGATGCGGATGTCCGAGGAGGACTTCACCTCCGTCGTGGACACCAACCTCACCGGCACCTTCCGCGTCGTCAAGCGCGCCAACCGCGGCATGCTGCGCGCCCGCAAGGGCCGCGTCGTGCTCATCTCCTCCGTGGTGGGCCTCATGGGCTCCCCGGGCCAGTCCAACTACGCCGCCTCCAAGGCGGCGCTCGTCGGCTTCGCCCGCTCGCTGGCGCGCGAGCTGGGCTCGCGCAACATCACCTTCAACGTCGTCGCGCCCGGCTTCGTCGAGACCGACATGACGCGGGCGCTGTCGGAGGAGCGGCAGGCGGAGATCTTCGCGCAGGTGCCGCTCGGCCGGTACGCGCAGCCGGCGGACGTCGCGGCGGCCGTGCGGTTCCTGGCCTCCGACGACGCCTCGTACATCACCGGAGCCGTCATTCCCGTGGACGGCGGATTGGGCATGGGTCACTGAGCACCATGAGCGGAATCCTCGAAGGCAAGCGCGTCCTCATCACCGGCGTGCTGCTGGAGTCGTCCATCGCCTTCCACGCCGCGAAGCTGGCGCAGGAGCAGGGCGCGGAGATCATCCTCACCGCGTTCCCGCGGCCCACGCTGACCGAGCGCATCGCGAAGAAGCTGCCCAAGCCGGTGAAGGTCGTCGAACTCGACGTCACCGACGACGCGCACCTGGCGCGGATCGAGGGCATCGTGCGCGAGGAGCTGGGCGGGCTCGACGGGCTCGTGCACTCCGTCGGCTTCGCCCCGCCGGACGCCCTCGGCGGCAACTTCCTGAACACGCCCTTCGAGTCGGTCGCCACGGCCATGCACGTCTCGGCGTTCTCGCTGAAGTCGCTGACCGTGGCGTGCCTGCCGCTGATGCAGGGCGGCGGGTCGGTGGTCGGCATGACCTTCGACGCGCAGTACGCCTGGCCGCAGTACGACTGGATGGGCCCCGCCAAGGCGGCGCTGGAGGCCACCAGCCGCTATCTCGCCCGCGACCTGGGCAAGGAGAACGTCCGCTGCAATCTGGTCTCCGCCGGGCCGATCGGCTCGATGGCCGCGAAGTCCATCCCCGGCTTCACGGACCTGGCCGACGTGTGGAACACCCGCTCGCCGCTGGAGTGGGACATGGCGGACCCGGAGCCGGCGGGGCGCGGGATCGTGGCGCTGCTGTCGGACTGGTTCCCGAAGACGACCGGCGAGATCGTGCACGTCGACGGCGGCGTGCACATCATGGGCGCGTAGCCGGCGGGCACGGGCGCGTTCCGTACGGCCGCGGCCTGCGGGCGGCTCCCTCGCGGGGTCGCCCGTTCGGCGTACGCCGGTGGGCCGCGGGCGGGGCGGCGGCGCACGCTGGAGGGGCAGTTACCGTCCCCTTGTGGTGCAGCAGCGACGCTCGTGCGCGGCGTCGCCGTACGGCCGAGGAGGTTCCGTGGTGCGTGAGG
>NZ_JACBXC010000593.1 GCF_013870535.1 Streptomyces phytophilus
GGCCGCGGTGCTGACAGAATGTGCCGCCGTGACAGGGCGCGGCCTCCCGCCGCGCCCCGCGGGAAGCAGACGGAAGGAGCCGGCGGCACATGGCTGCAGGCGGCGGTACGAAGGCGATCCTCGCGGCGCTCTGCGCCAACTTGTCGATCGCAGTCGCGAAGTTCGTGGCATGGGCCTTCAGCGGCTCGTCCTCCATGCTCGCCGAGGCCGTGCACTCCCTGGCCGACTCCGGCAACCAGGCGCTGCTCCTCCTCGGCGGCAAGCGCGCCAAGCGGGCGGCGACGAAGGAGCACCCCTTCGGCTACGGCCGCGAGAGGTACGTGTACGCGTTCCTCGTCTCCATCGTGCTCTTCACGGTCGGCGGCCTCTTCGCGGTCTACGAGGGCTACCACAAGATCGAGGACCCGCACGAGATCGACCACTGGTACTGGCCGGTGGGCGTCCTCGTCTTCGCGATCATCGCGGAGATCTTCTCCTTCCGCACTGCCATCAAGGAGTCCAACGAGGTACGCGGCAGCCAGGGCTGGTGGCAGTTCATCCGCCGCGCCAAGGCACCCGAACTGCCCGTGGTGCTGCTGGAGGACCTCGGCGCCCTCGTCGGCCTGGTCCTCGCGCTCTGCGGCGTCGGCGTCGCCCTCGCCACCGGCGACGGCGTCTGGGACGGCATCGGCACGGTGTCCATCGGCGTCCTGCTGCTGATCATCGCCGTCATACTCGCCATCGAGACCAAGAGCCTCCTCCTCGGCGAGGGCGCCAGCGACGCCGACGTCGCGGCCATCACCACCGCGCTCGTCGACGGCGACGCCGTCACCCAGGTCATCCACCTCAAGACCCTCTACCTCGGCCCGGACGAGCTGCTGGTTGCGGCGAAGATCGCGGTGCAGCACGACGACACGGCGGGCGAGGTGGCCCGCGCCATCGACGCCGCGGAGTCCCGGGTGCGGGAGGCGGTGCCGGTGGCCAGGATGATCTACCTGGAGCCGGACATCGCCCGCGCGGCCGCGGACACGTGACGAGCACGGGGACCGCGCGCAGGCACGCCGGGGCAGAAGGCGGCCCCGGTCCTCCGGACCCGCGGTCCCACCGACCGTCCGATCCGCGGGATGGCCGGTTCCCGTTGTCCACATGCCTCCGCGGCGAGGGGCAGCCTGCGGTAGATTCGTGGGGCAGAGCCAGACGTCGCTGCTGATGGCGATCGGGTGGCCCGCGAGCGGGCCGGCCGAGGGGGAGAGAGGGCCTCCGGCGGACTGAGCCGCAGAGGGACCGGTGTGTCCGTACGCGTGCGTGCACACGTGCGCCGCGCGCATGTCCCGTCTGCGCTCAGGGAATCCGACCATCCCTCAAGGAGTGACGACGTGACTTCCACGACCACCGCCACGAGCCCGGACTTCAAGGTCGCCGACCTGTCCCTGGCCGCCTTCGGCCGCAAGGAGATCCAGCTCGCCGAGCACGAGATGCCCGGCCTCATGGCCATCCGCAACGAGTACGCCGAGGCCCAGCCGCTCGCCGGCGCCCGCATCACCGGCTCGCTGCACATGACCGTGCAGACCGCGGTCCTCATCGAGACCCTGGCCGCCCTCGGCGCCGAGGTCCGCTGGGCCTCGTGCAACATCTTCTCCACCCAGGACCACGCCGCCGCGGCCGTAGCCGTCGGCCCCGACGGCACCCCGGACGACCCCCGTGGCGTCCCCGTCTTCGCCTGGAAGGGCGAGACGCTGGAGGAGTACTGGTGGTGCACGGAGCAGGCCCTCACCTGGCCCGGCACCGCCACCGGCGGCCCGAACATGATCCTCGACGACGGCGGCGACGCCACCCTCCTCGTCCACCAGGGCGTCGAGTTCGAGAAGGACGGCAAGGTCCCCTCGCCCGACACCGCGGAGAGCGACGAAGAGCGCGTCATCCTCCAGCTCCTCACCCGCACCGTCGCCGAGTCCCCGCAGAAGTGGACCCAGCTCGCCTCCGAGATCCGCGGCGTCACCGAGGAGACCACCACCGGCGTCCACCGGCTCTACGAGATGCACCAGGCCGGCACGCTGCTCTTCCCGGCCATCAACGTCAACGACTCGGTGACCAAGTCGAAGTTCGACAACAAGTACGGCTGCCGCCACTCCCTCGTCGACGGCATCAACCGCGCCACCGACGTCCTCATCGGCGGCAAGGTCGCGGTCATCTGCGGCTACGGCGACGTCGGCAAGGGCTGCGCCGAGTCCCTGCGCGGCCAGGGCGCCCGGGTCGTCATCACCGAGATCGACCCGATCTGCGCCCTCCAGGCGGCCATGGACGGCTTCCAGGTGGCGCGGCTGGAGGACGTCGTCGAGACCGCCGACATCTTCGTCACCGCCACCGGCAACAAGGACATCATCCTGGCCGCGCACATGCAGCGGATGAAGCACCAGGCGATCATCGGCAACATCGGCCACTTCGACAACGAGATCGACATCGCCGGCCTCGCCAAGCTGCCCGGCGTGGTCAAGGACGAGGTCAAGCCCCAGGTGCACACCTGGACCTTCCCCGACGGCAGGGTCCTCATCGTCCTGTCCGAGGGCCGCCTGCTGAATCTCGGCAACGCGACGGGCCACCCGTCCTTCGTCATGTCCAACTCCTTCGCGAACCAGACGATCGCCCAGATCGAGCTGTTCGCGAAGACCGCGGACTACCCGACCGGCGTCTACGTGCTGCCCAAGCACCTCGACGAGAAGGTCGCCCGCCTCCACCTCGACGCCCTCGGCGTCCGGCTCACCGAACTCCGGCCGGAGCAGGCGTCGTACATCGGCGTGAAGGTCGAGGGCCCGTACAAGCCGGACCACTACCGGTACTGATCCCCGAACCACCACGGCCGCCCGCCCGGAAGCCCCGGGCGGGCGGCGGCGCGTCCGGGAACGCCCGCCCGCGTAGGGTGCGGACATGCCGCGCGGACGCTATTCCCTCTACGACCCGTACGACGGCACCCCGCTGGGCGACGAGCACTTCCACTGCGCCCCCGGCCCCTCCGGCTGGCGCTACACCGCCCGGACCACCGCCCCCGACGGCACGGCCACGGGCTCCGTCGACCTCACCACCGACTACCTCGGCCGCCCCGTCCGCCTCGAACTCCACGCCGCCGGCTGGCAGGTCCGCGGCGCCGCCCTGGACGGCATCACCTGGGTCCGCTCGGACCCCACGGGAGCCGAGGCCCGCGAGGGCAACGCCCGCGCCCACGGCTTCACGGGCACGTCCCCGGCCTTCCTCATCGCCACCACCCGCCTCCTCCCCGCATCCCCCGCTCCAACCCCCCACCGCCTCCGCCTGGTCGCCCTCACCCACCCGGTCCTCGCCCCGCGCACGCTGGACCAGGCGTGGACGCGCGCCGGGGAGGCCACCCACGAGGCCGACGCGGGACCGCTGCGAGTGGTGAACTACCAGGTCAGCGACCTGGAAACGGGTGAACAGCACGAGGTCCACATCGCCGGCGACGTGGTCCTGGCGGCCCCCGGTGTCGAACTCGAAGAACTCGACACCCCGCCCAACTCCCTGGACGGCTGAGGGCGATTCGCATTGCGCGCAGGTGACCTGGTACTGTTCACGTCGCTCGGGCAGGAGGGCACGATGACTCCGATGCAGAGCACCTCTGAACTACCCGATCCGGAGCGGGAATTCGCACCGAAAAAGGTCTGGTAAGGTTC
>NZ_JACBXC010000594.1 GCF_013870535.1 Streptomyces phytophilus
CGCACCACCCCCGTACCGCAAGGAGACCCACCGTGGCAGTCGTCGCGGAACCTACCCGGAACAGGCGAAGGCGCCGCAGCGGGCCGCACGCGCGCCGCGAGGCCCGGATCGGCCTGCTGTTCGTCCTGCCCTGCTTCCTGCTCTTCCTCGCCTTCCGCTTCGGCCCCGCGGTCGCCGGGGTGCTGATGAGCTTCACCGACTACACCCTGACCGGGGGCGGCAGCTTCATCGGCGCCGACAACTTCACCCGGCTCAAGGACGACCCGCTGTTCTGGGACGCGCTGCAGGTCACCGTGATCTACACGGTGCTGGCCGTGCCCGGCACCATCGCGGTCTCGGTGGGGCTCGCGCTGCTGACCCGGCGGGCGTTCCGCGGCTCGAAGGTCTTCCGGTCGGTGTTCTTCCTGCCGGTCGTCACCTCGCTGGTGCTGGCCGCGACCGTGTTCGTGTGGATCTTCTCGACCGGCGGCCCCTGGTCGACGGCGATGGGCTGGATCGGGCTGCCGGAGGAGTCGTGGCTCTCCCACGACACGCTGGTGGTGCCCGCTTTGGCACTCGTCGGCATCTGGTCGCGGTTCGGCTACGGGATGCTCATCCTGCTGGCCCGGATGCAGGACATCCCGCGGGAGCTGGAGGAGGCCGCGCTCACCGACGGGGCCGGGCCGTGGCAGCGGTTCCGGTACATCGTGCTGCCGCAGCTGCGGCCGGCGCTGTTCTTCCTCGCGGTGATCGAGACGACGGCCTCGTTCCAGGTCTTCGACGCGGTCTACACGATGACCGGCGGCGGGCCCGCCAACTCCAGCTACACGCTGGTCTTCCAGCTCTACGACGCCGGCTTCAAGTACTTCGACCTGGGCTACGCGGCGGCGATCGGCGTGGCGCTCTTCGCGCTGACGCTGGTGGTCGCGCTGATCCAGCGGCTGACGATCGGGAAGGACGACTGACCATGACCTCGGCCCCCGCGAAGACCCCGCGCGAGCAGCTACCGCCCGGACCCCGGAAGGCGGCCGGGCCCGGCAAGGGCGGCGCGCCCGGGCCCGCCGCCCGGCGCGCCGAGCGCCGCCTGCGGCGCGCCGCGAACCGCGACTCCGTACCGCACGCGATGCGCGGCAGCACCGGCGGCCGGATAGGCCGCGGGCTGCTCCTGGTGGTGGCCGCCGTCGTCACCGTCTTCCCGTTCTACGCGATGGTGGTGCTGTCGCTGAAGCCCGCCGCCGCGGTGGACTTCCCCGGCAGCCTGGTGCCCTGGCCGCTGGGCGGCGAGGCGTACGAGAGCGTCATGAACTCCCAGGACGTGCCGCGCTGGCTCTTCAACACCCTGCTGTACTCGCTGACGTCGGTGGTGGGCGTGCTGCTGCTGTCGTCGCTGGCGGGCTACGCCTTCGCCAAGAAGCGCTTCCCGGGGCGGGAGGCGATGTTCTGGTCGTTCCTGTCGATGGTGATGGTCCCGTACCACGTGACGATGATCCCGACGTTCGCGATGATCGCGAAGCTCGGCGGCGTGGACACGTACTGGGGCCTGATCGTGCCGACGCTGGCCAACGCCCAGGCGGTGTTCCTCATGCGGCAGTTCATCCAGGGGCTGCCGGACGAGCTGTTCGAGGCGGCGCGCCTGGACGGCTGCAGCGAGCTGCAGATCTTCGGCCGCATCGTGCTGCCGCTGCTCAAGCCCATCCTGGCCACGCTCGGCGTCTTCGTCTTCCTGTGGCACTGGAACGACTTCCTGTGGCCCCTGGTCATCGGCCAGTCCACGGACATGCGCACGCTCACCGTCGGCATCGCGTCCCTGCAGCAGCAGAACGTGCCGCTGAACGTCGTGCTGTCCGGCTCCGTCATCGCGTTCGTGCCCATCTTCGCCGCCTATCTGGTGGGCCAGCGCTACTTCACCGAGGGCGTCACGGCGTCCGGGATCAAGGGGTGAGAACCGATCGTGTTCGCTGACGAGACAGCGCTCGAAGAGCGCCTGGCCACCCCCTCCCGGGGACTGGTGGAGGACATGGCCCGGCTGGAGGGCGACCTGCTGGTGCTCGGTGCCGGGGGCAAGATGGGGCCGAGCCTGTGCCGGCTGGCGCGGCGCGCGCTGGACGCCGCGGGCCGTACGGACACGGCAGTCCACGCGGTGTCCCGCTGGTCGGACCCGGCCGCGGCCGAGCGGCTCCGGGCCGCGGGGGTGCGCACGGCGGCCTTCGACCTGATGGACCCGGACGCCGACCTGGCCGCCCTGCCGGACGCCGGGAACGTCGTCTTCATGGTCGGCGCCAAGTTCGGCTCCGCCGGGGCGCCTTCGCACGCCTGGGCGGTCAACGCGGGGCTGCCGGAGCGCGTCGCGCGGCGCTGGGCGGACTCGCGTGTGGCGGCGTTCTCCACCGGCAACGTCTACCCGCTGGTGTCCGTCGGCACCGGCGGCTCGACCGAGTCGGACCCGGTCGGCCCGGTCGGCGAGTACGCCATGTCGTGCCTGGGCCGCGAGCGGCTCTTCGCGCACGCGGCGCTCACCCGCGGCACGAAGGTGGCGCTGCTGCGCCTCAACTACGCGGTCGACCTGCGCTACGGCGTCCTCGCCGACATCGTCCAGCGGGTGCGGGCCGGCGCGCCCGTGGACGTCACCACCGGGCACGTCAACGTCGTCTGGCAGGGGTACGCCAACGAAGTCGCCCTGCGCGCGCTGCTGCACGCCCGCGCCGAGGAGCCGTTCACCCTCAACATCGCCGGCCCCGAGACCGCCGCGGTACGCCGGCTGGCGCACCGCTTCGGCGCGGAGTTCGGCGCGGAGCCCGTCTTCGAGGGAACCGAGGCCCCCACGGCCCTCCTCTCCGACGCCGGGGCCTGCCACGCTCTCTTCGGCTACCCGGACGTGCCGCTGCGCACCCTCGTCGGCTGGCAGGCCGACTGGCTGCGCCGCGGGCTCCCGCTGTCCGGCAAGCCCACCAAGTTCCAGGTACGCGACGGAAGGTTCTGAGCCGCCCCATGCCCACCGACCGCCCCACCCCGCTGGACGTCCTCGCCGACGGTGCCGTCATCCCCGCCCACCCGCTGGCCCTGAGCGCGGACCGGCGCCTGGACGAGCGCCGCCAGCGCGCCCTGACCCGCTACTACCTCGGTGCCGGCGCCGGCGGCATCGCCGTCGCCGTGCACACCACCCAGTTCGCCATCCGCGAGCCCCAGGTGGGCCTGCTGCGGCCGGTCCTCGAACTCGCCGCGGAGACCGCGGCGGAGAGCACGGCCGCCTCCGGCCGCCCGGCGGTGAAGATAGCCGGCGCCTGCGGCTACACCGCGCAGGCCGTCGCCGAGGCCGAACTGGCCGCGTCGCTGGGCTACGACGCCGTGCTGCTCAGCCCGGCCGTCCCGGGCGCCAACGAGGACGGGCTCCTGGACCGGGCCCGCGCCGTCGGCGAGGTGCTGCCGGTCATCGGCTTCTATCTGCAGGAGGCCGTCGGCGGGCGGTACCTGTCCCCCGCGTTCTGGGCGGCGCTGGCCGACCAGCCCTCGACGGCCGCCATCAAGATCGCGCCGTTCGACCGGTACCGCACCGCGGACGTGGTCCGCGCGGTCGCCGCCGCCGACCGCGGCCCGGAGGTCGCGCTCTACACCGGCAACGACGACGACATCGTCGGCGACCTGCTCACCCCGTACGACACGGCCGCGGGCCGGCGCTGGT
>NZ_JACBXC010000595.1 GCF_013870535.1 Streptomyces phytophilus
CGGCACGCTGGTGAACTCTCACGTCTTCTCCGGCATCTCTGGGGCTGGTGGGTCGGGTGCTCCTCGGTGCAGAGCGGGGGCCGGCGGCAGAGGGCCGGCGGGGTGCGGCGCTCAGTCGGCGAGCAGGTCGTCCAGCGGGTCGAGGTTGTCGATCAGGCCGGCGTCGGCGGTCAGCTGGGCCAGGCCGGCGATCTCGTCGCGGTCGGACTCGGGGTTCCAGCCGGGGAGCGTCAGGTCGTCGGTGAGGCCCTCGTCGAGGTCGAGGTAGGTGTTGAGCACGGCGCGCGCCTCGTCCGGGTGCTCCTCGGCGTAGCGCAGGGACTTCTGCAGCGCCTTGGTGAAGCGCTCGACGACCTCGGGGTTCTTGCCGGCGTACGCCTCGGAGGCGAACCAGCCCGCGAACGGGAGCTGCTTGCCCATGCCGGCGTAGCTGACGGGCAGCGCGTGCCCGCCGTCCTTCTCCACGATGCTGATGAACGGCTCGCTCAGCATGGCGGCGTCGACGTTGCCCTTGTCGAGTGCGGCGGGCATGTCGGGGATCGGCACCTCGACGAGCTTCGCCGCGTCCCGGTCGAGGCCGGCGTCCTCCAGGCTGGCGCGTACGGCGACCTCGTTGATGCCGAGGAGGGTGTTGACCGCGATCGTCTTGCCCTCCAGGCCGGCGACGTCCTTGATGCCGTCGTCCTTGGTCATGAGCTGGCCGGAGCCGTCGTCGAGCACGTCGTCGGAGGCGCGGGCCCCGACCGAGAGCATCGTGACCGGCACGCCCTCGCTCTTGGCGATCAGGAGGCTGACGATGTTGGAGTAGCCGAACTGGTAGTCGCCGCTGACGACCGCGGGGGTGATGGCGGCGCCGCCCTGCGACTCCTTGAGGGTCGGGTTGAGGTCCTGCTCCTTGAAGAAGCCCTTCTCGATGCCGAGTTTGACCGGTGCGATGTCGATGATGGGGATGACCCCGAGGGTGATGTCCGTGGGGCCGGAGCCGCTGTCCTCTCCCCCGCCGTCCGAGCCGCAGGCGGTGGCGGCGGTGAGGAGGAGAGCGGCTCCGGCCGCTATGGAGACGGTTCTGCGAAGACGGCGCGACGACGGCATGCCGGACTCCCTGCTGCGTGAAGGATCGATGGGGTGGCCGTCGGTCGCCTTGACGGGCACGGCGAGGACGGCGGGCGAGGGGGGTGGCGTAGGCGAGTGGACGGGACCGGGCGCCGGGTACGGCGGCGGAGGGCCGGGGTAGGGCGGCCTGGTCCGGTACGGCGGTCGGGGCCCGGATACGAGGCCCGGGGGCCGGGGCCCGTAGCGGTGGAAGGGGCGGGGGCGGGGCGCGGTGGGTGGTGCGGCGCCTCAGCCGCCGGTGACGGTGACGGTGCCGAGCGTCGCGAACCGGGCGGAGATCGTCCGCCCGGGTTCGACGAACACGGCGTCGGTGAGCCCGCCGGTCAGCACGGTCCACCCTGCTTCGAGGGCGATCCCGCGCCGGGACAGGTCGTTGGCGGCGAGCGCGAGCGCCCGGGCCGGATGGCCCTGGACGGCCGCGCCGGTGGCGGTGTCGACGACCTCGCCGTCGATCATGAGCCGGCAGGCTTCGGCCGCGAGGTCGAGTCCGTCCGGCGGCACGGCGCCGGCGGAGACCACGAACCGGCACGACGAGGCGTTGTCGGCGACGACGTCGGGGAGGGCGAAGCTGAAGTCGCGGTAGCGGCTGTCGATGACCTCGAACCCGGCCCGGACCTCGGCGACGGCGGCGAGCGCGTCCTCCGCCGTGACCCCGGGCCCGGCGAGCCGGCGGCCGAGGGTGAACACGATCTCGGGCTCGACGCGCGGGTGGATGGTCTCCGCCATCGGCACGGGCACCCCGGCCGGCAGCACCATCGCGTCCGTGAGCCAGCCGGTCAGCGGGGCGTCGATGCCCATCCGCCGCTGCTTCGCGGCGGACGTCAGCCCCAGCTTCACCCCGATCACGCGCTCCCCCGCGGCGACCTTGCGGGCCAGCAGCTCGTCCTGCGCGCGGTACGCCGTGTCCAGGTCGAGGCCGGGCCACTCGTCGGTGATCCGCCCGCCGTCGCGGCGCTCCCGCTCGCGGCGGATCAGCTCATCGACGGTGCGCTCGACCGTCCATACGCTCATGAGCCCCCGCCTCCCTCCCGGACACGCGGCCGTGGGAACGGCCGCATCGATCTACGCGGTGCGCGCTGGTCCCTGAGTATGTGACAAGAAAACATTGCAATCAATAGATTGATAGCAATGAGTTCTGGGACCCCGTCGGCGAGCTAGGTCCGGACGTCCTCGGTGCTCCGGCCCGTACGGTGCCTGCGGCGCCCGGCCGCGACGGCCGCGAGGGCGATCGCCGCGGCGGCGCAGACGAGCACCACGTCGGGCACGGCGGACCCGACGTCCCGGGTCCACTGCTCCAGCGCGAACTCCTCGTCCACCCCCACCGCGCCCGGCAGCGCGCCGGTGCCGTCGAACGCCAGGAACACGGCGCCCAGCACGACGAACAGGGCGCCGGACACCAGCTGTGCGGAGTGCAGTTCGAGCCGGCCGAGGCGGACCGGCCGCCCGCGCAGCCAGCGCCGGCGGCCGAGGTCGAACCGGTGCCACAGCAGGGCGAGTACGAACAGCGGGGCCGCCATGCCCAGCGCGTAGAACGCGAGCAGCACGCCGCCGTAGGCGGTGTTGCCGCCGAGCGCCGACACCGTCAGCACCGACCCGAGGATCGGCCCGGCGCAGAACCCGGCGAAGCCGTACACCGCGCCCAGCGCGTACACGCTCACCGCCGACTCCGGCCGGATCCGCCCCGCCGCCTGCTGCATCCGCCGCGAGCCGAACCCGAAGCCGAGCAGCTGCGCCGCGCCGAGCGCGATGATCGTCCAGCCGCCGACGGCGATGAGCAGTTCGCGGTGGCCGTAGAAGAGCCTGCTGGCGAACGACCCGGCCACGCCGAGCGGCACCAGGGTGGTGCACAGCCCGGCGTAGAAGATCGCGGTACGGGCCAGGAGGCGGCCGGCGCCGCTGATCGAGTAGGCGAAGAAGGAGGGCAGCAGCAGCGCGCTGCACGGGCTGAGGAGTGCGAGCAGGCCGCCGAGGAAGGCGGTGAGGTAGCCGACGTCCGCGCTCACTCCGCCTCCCCGGCCGCCGCGCGGGCCTTCTCGACCGCGTCCTCGAAGACCTCGGTGGGCTGGGCGCCCAGCACGGGCGTGGTGTTGATCAGGAAGGCGGGGGTGCTGGTCACGCCGAGGTTCCGGCCCTCGGCGGCGTCGCGGGCCACGGCCTCCTCGGCGGCCGGGCCGGCCATGTCCCGCTCGAAGCGCGCCAGGTCCCGCACCCCCGCCGTCCGCGCCATCGCGACCAGCTCGTCGTCGGCGAACTCGCCGCTGTTCTTCTTCCGTTCCTCGCCGTACGCCACGTCGTGGAACTCCCAGAACCGGCCCTGCTCCCCGGCCGCCCAGCCCGCCCGCGCGGCGCTCCGCGACTCGTCGCCGAAGATCGGGAAGTGCCGCCACTCGATCCGCAGGACGCCCTCGGCCACGTACTTCTCGACCAGCTCGGGCTTGGTGTCGCGGGCGAACTTGCCGCAGAACGGGCACTGGAAGTCGGAGTACTCGATGAGGACCACCGGCGCGTCCTTCGCGCCCATGGCCGCCGGGTCGGCGGCGGC
>NZ_JACBXC010000596.1 GCF_013870535.1 Streptomyces phytophilus
CCGGCCGGACGGTCTGGCCGCCCGCGCCGGACCGGGGCGCGCCGCCCGCACCGGGGCTCACGCCGGCCACCCCCGGCATGCCCGGCTACGGCCCGCCGCGGACCCCGCCCCGCGCGCACGGTCCGGCGGACGCGCCCGCCGCCGGCTGGCACCACCCGTCCGTGGGACCGGTTCGCGGCACGCCGGGTTGACGCGCGCGGGCTCCCGGCAGGCGAAAGCGGACCCGCCCCCTCGGGGCGGGCCCGCTCCGTTCCGTACCAGGGCCTGCGCGGCTGTCCGCGTCAGCCCGCCAGCACCTCGCGGGCCAGCCGCGCCGTCTCCGACGGCGTCTTGCCGACCTTCACGCCCGCGGCCTCCAGCGCTTCCTTCTTCGCCTGGGCGGTGCCCGAGGAGCCGGAGACGATGGCGCCGGCGTGGCCCATCGTCTTGCCCTCGGGGGCGGTGAAGCCGGCGACGTAGCCGACGACCGGCTTGGTCACGTTGGCCTTGATGAAGTCCGCGGCCCGCTCCTCGGCGTCCCCGCCGATCTCGCCGATCATCACGATCAGGTCGGTGTCGGGGTCGGCCTCGAAGGCTTCGAGCGCGTCGATGTGGGTGGTGCCGATCACCGGGTCGCCGCCGATGCCGACGCAGGTGGAGAAGCCGATGTCACGCAGCTCGTACATCATCTGGTACGTCAGCGTGCCGGACTTCGACACCAGGCCGATCCGGCCGGGCTTGGTGATGTCCGCGGGGATGATGCCCGCGTTGGACTGCCCGGGGGTGATCAGACCGGGGCAGTTGGGGCCGATGATGCGCGTCTTGTTGCCCTTTGCGCCCGCGTACGCCCAGAAGGCGGCGGTGTCGTGGACCGCGATGCCCTCGGTGATGACCACCGCGAGCGGGATTTCGGCGTCGATGGCCTCGATCACGGCGGACTTGGTGAACTTCTCCGGCACGAAGATGACGGTGACGTCCGCGCCGGTGGTGTCGATGGCCTCCTGGACGGAGCCGAAGACCGGGATCTCGACTGTGCTCGACTCGTGCGTCTCCGACACGACGTCGAAGTCGACCTTCTGGCCCGCCTTGCGGGGGTTGACCCCGCCGACGACGTTGGCGCCGGACGCGAGCATCCGCCGCGTGTGCTTCTGGCCCTCCGAGCCGGTCATGCCCTGGACGATGACCTTGGAGTCCTTGGTGAGGAAGATAGCCATGGTTTTCTTCTGTCCTCTGTCCTTACTTGGCGGCCAGCTCGGCGGCGCGGTCGGCGGCGCCGTCCATCGTGTCGACCTGCTCGACGAGCGGGTGGTTGGCGTCGCTGAGGATCTTCCGGCCCAGCTCGGCGTTGTTGCCGTCGAGCCGCACGACCAGCGGCTTGCTGACGTCCTCGCCCTTGCTCCTGAGCAGTTCGAGGGCCTGCACGATGCCGTTGGCGACCGCGTCGCACGCGGTGATGCCGCCGAAGACGTTGACGAAGACGGACCGGACGTCCGGGTCGCCGAGGATGATCTCCAGGCCGTTGGCCATCACGTCGGCGGAGGCGCCGCCGCCGATGTCGAGGAAGTTGGCGGGCTTGACGCCGCTGTGCTTCTCGCCCGCGTACGCGACGACGTCGAGGGTCGACATGACCAGACCCGCGCCGTTGCCGATGATGCCGACCTGGCCGTCGAGCTTCACGTAGTTGAGGCCCTTGGCCTTGGCCGCGGCCTCCAGCGGGTTGGCGGCGGCCTTGTCCTCGAACGCGCCGTGGTCGGGCTGGCGGAACTCGGCGTTCTCGTCCAGCGACACCTTGCCGTCCAGCGCGAGGACCGTGCCGTCGGCGGTCTTGACCAGCGGGTTGACCTCGACGAGGAGGGCGTCCTCCTTGACGAAGACCGTCCACAGCGTCTGCAGGACCTCGACGGCCTGGTCGGCGATCTCGGCGGGGAAGCGCGCGGCGTCGACGATCTCGCGGGCCTTGGCCTCGGTCACGCCCTCGTTGGCGTCGACGGGGATCCTCGCCAGCGCCTCCGGCTTGGTGGCCGCGACCTCCTCGATGTCCATGCCGCCCTCGACGGACGCCATGGCGAGGAAGGTGCGGTTGGCGCGGTCGAGGAGGTACGACACGTAGTACTCGTCGGCGATGTCCGCGGTCTGGGCGAGCATCACCTTGTGGACCGTGTGGCCCTTGATGTCCATGCCCAGGATCTGGCCGGCCTTCTCGACGGCGTCGTCAGGGTCGGACGCGAGCTTCACGCCGCCCGCCTTGCCCCGGCCGCCGGTCTTCACCTGGGCCTTGACGACGGCGCGACCGCCGAGCTCCGCGGTCACCCGGCGCGCCGCCTCGGGCGTGTCGATGACTTCGCCGGCCAGCACCGGTACACCATGCTTGGCGAAGAGATCCCTCGCCTGGTACTCGAACAGATCCACGCGCGTCCGTCCCTTGTGATTCAGTCGTGTCGCGTTGTAATGGCAGGGTCGTCTTGCAGATTAGCCCTGCCCGACAGCGCGGCCTAAATCCGGGGTCACACCGGCGCGGTGAGAACGGTCACAAGTGCGGTTCCCGCGTGAACGGGGTACGGATGGGGCACGGGGGACTGCTCTCGACCCGGGCTCAGGGCGCCTATGTGGCGCGGCTCACGTCGCGCGTATGCCGCGCGCACAACGCCGCTCACGTCGCCGCCGGGACGGGCAGCGGGCGGCCTTCGAGCGCCGCCGCCATCACCTCCGGGAACAGCTCCGGCGTACACGCGAACGCGGGCGCACCGAGGGCGGCGAGCGCGGCCGCATGATCACGGTCGTACGCCGGCGCCCCCTCGTCGGAGAGCGCCAGCAGCGCGACGAACTGCACACCGGACGCCTTCATCGCGGCGACCCGCTTCAGCATCTCCTGGCGTATGCCGCCCTCGTACAGGTCGCTGATGAGCACCACCACGGTGTCCGCGGGGCGGGTGATGCGCTGCTGGCAGTACGCGAGCGCCCTGTTGATGTCCGTACCGCCGCCGAGTTGGGTGCCGAAGAGCACGTCGACAGGGTCGCTGAGCTGGTCGGTGAGGTCGACGACGGCGGTGTCGAAGGCGACGAGGCGCGTGGCGAGCGAGCGCATGGAGGCGAGGACGGCGCCGAAGACGGAGGCGTAGACGACGGAGGCGGCCATGGAGCCCGACTGGTCGATGGCCAGGACGACTTCCTTGCGGACGGAGCGCGCGGCGCGCGCGTAACCGACGAGGCGCTCGGGGACGACGGTGCGGTGCTCGGGGACGTAGTGCTTGAGGTTGGCGCGGATCGTGCGGTCCCAGTCGATGTCCCGGTGCCGGGGCCGCTGCACGCGGGCGGCCCGGTCGAGGGCGCCGGTGAGGGTGGCGCGGGTGCGGGCGGCGAGCTTGCGCTCAAGGTCGTCGGTGACCTGGCGGACGACCGTGCGGGCGGTCTCGCGGGCCTCGTCGGGCATGGCCTTGGCGAGGGAGAGCAGCGTGCCGACGAGATGCACGTCGGGCTCGACGGCGGCGAGCATCTCGGGCTCCAGGAGGAGGGAGGCGATGCCGAGGCGGTCGATGGCGTCGCGCTGCATGACCTGGACGACGGGGGTGGGAAAGTACGTCCGCACGTCCCCGAGCCACCGGGCCACCTGCGGCGCGGACCCCCCGAGCCCGGCCTTCCGCCGGGAGCCGCGACCGGGCTCCTCGGACCGC
>NZ_JACBXC010000597.1 GCF_013870535.1 Streptomyces phytophilus
CCGTAGCACCGCATCCCCCCACGGCCCCTTGACCCGCATGCCCGACGACACCACCCGAGGAGCCACACCATGCGTCGTACGAGCCTTCCGCTCGCCGGCACCGCCCTGGCCGCAGCCACCCTCGCCGGCGGACTGCTCGCCCCGACCGCGACCGCGAACGCGGCCGGCGAGTCCGCGACCGCCGCCGGCGACACCACCTGCGCGGCCCCCGACGCCCGCCCGACCGTCCGCTTCCTGGACGACGACACCGGCGTGCCCAACCGCGCGGCCGGCGGCGGCTGCACGGTCAACGACCTCATCGACGACGAGCGCGCCTGGCAGAGCCGCGGCGCGTTCGCGGCCCACACCGCGAAGGTGTCGGGCTCCCTGCTGCGCGCCGACGTGATCGGCCCGGGGGAGTACGCCCGGCTGGTCGTGACCGCGGCGAAGTCCGGCATCGGCGGCAAGCACGGGCCCGCGCCGTACGACGTGATCTTCGACGGCAGCCAGGAGTCCTTCGACGACTGGGGCTACGTCGGCGGGCGCGGCTTCGACCTGAACGACGACGGCTCGATGGCCACCGGGCCGGAGCCCGCGGGCGGCGGGCTCGGACTGCTCTGGTACGAGAACGAGGAGTTCGGCGACTTCTCGCTGCGGCTGCAGTTCCGCGACGAGCGGGCGGACGACGGCCGCTCCAACAGCGGCGTCTTCGTCCGCTTCCCGGGCGTCGACCCGGCGGCCAACCCCGAGTGCCGGACGAACGACCCGGCGTGGGTGTCCGTCAACTGCGGGCACGAGATCCAGATCAACGACTCCGCCGAGACCGGCGGCAACGACCCGCGCAAGACCGGCTCGGTCTACGGCTTCGCCGACCTCGACCTCGCCGCCGCGAAGCCCGTCGACAAGGGCGTGTGGAACGACCTGGAGATCCGGGTGGTCGGGCAGCAGTACACGGTGATCCGCAACGGCGAGGTCATCAACGAGTTCGAGAACAAGCCCGGCCTGCCCTTCCCGGGCCGCCCGGACGACCCGGGCACCAGCGGCCGGCAGTTCGCCGAGGGCTACATCGGGTTGCAGAACCACGACACGCAGTCGGTCGTGGAGTTCCGCAACATCCGGGTGCGCGACCTGGCGTAGCCGGAGGGCGCCCGTGCATGCGGCGGGGCCCGGTCGCGCACCGGGCCCCGCCTTCGTGCCGTACGGGACCGGGCGTTCGGGACCGGCACTCCACACCGGCCCCGGCGGGCTCCGGAGTCAGCCGGCCTCCCTCTCCACCGGCAGCCACAGCTCGGCGTCGGCCCCGCTGCCGTCCGCCGACATCCGCGTGCGAAGGATCTCCGGTCCGGGCCGGCTCCGGTACGGGTTCGAGGGGAACCACTCGGTGAACACATCCCGCCACAGCGCCTGGACCGCCTCCGGCACCGGCCCCGAGGTGGTGAAGACCGCCCAGGTGCCGGCCGGTACGGGCAGCGTGGCCATGTCCTCCGGCGCGCACGCCGAGGTGGCGACCCCGTGGTAGTAGTCGAGGCCGGTGCCCTCCGCCCGGCTGGGGTCGAGGTCGTCGCAGACCGCGAGGATGCCGTGCGGCTCCTGGTCGGACAGCTCCTCCAGCAGCTTCCTCGCCCGCTCGCCGGTCCCGCGGACGAAATCGATGATCGCCCGGTTCGGCCCCGCGTGCACGAGCGGCACCCGGGCCTTCGCCCCGACGACGTTGAACTCCGGCTTGTGCACGACGCGGTAGCGCATGCTGCTGCCCCCCTCGACGACGAGGCGGAAGGCCATCCGGGGCTGGGAGCTGAGCGCCGCGCCGGTGCGCCGTGCCTCGCCGGGCCCCACGCCGTGCATCGCGCGGAACGCCCGCGCGAACGCCTCGCCCGAGCCGTATCCGTACCGCACCGCGATCTCCAGCAGCGTCCGCTCGCCGGCCAGTACCTCCGCGCCCGCGACGGTCAGCCGGCGGCGCCTGACGTACTCCGACAGCGGCATCCCCGCGAGCGCCGAGAACATCCGCCGCAGGTGGTACTCCGAGGTGGCCGCGACCCGCGCCAGCTCGCCGACGTCGACGGAGCCGTCGAGCTGCCGCTCGACGTGCTCCATGGCCTGATTGAGCCGCTCCAGCACGCCCGCCTCCACGATCCGGGCCACCGATTCAATCAGGCACGGCCCGGAACGCCGCACCCGAGAAAGGCGGTGCGGCAAGTGTCGGGCGACCGGGACGGGCGGCGCCGCACCATGGCGGCATGGACGACACGACCTTGGTCTCCCGCTTCCTCCGCAACGGCTACGTCAAGCTGGCGGGCGCCGTCGCGCCCCGCGTGGCCGCGAGCTGCGCGCGGCTGCTGTGGCGGGAGACGGGCTGCGACCCGGACGACCCGGGGACATGGACGCGGCCCGTGCACTGGGTCGGCGGGATGGCACAGGGACCGTTCGCCGCCGCCCCCAACTCCCCGGACCTGCACCGGGCGTACGACCTGCTGGCCGGCGCCGGGCGCTGGGAGCCGCGCTACTCGCTCGGCACCTTCCCGCTGCGCTTTCCGCACGACGACGAGCCCGACGACGCGGGCTGGCACATCGAGGGCAGCTATGCGGTGGAGGGCGAGACCTGGCCCTTCACCAACCTCCGCTCGCACGGCCGGGCCCTGCTGATGCTGTTTCTCTTCAGCGAGGTGGGGGACGAGGACGCGCCGACCCGGCTGCGGGTCGGCTCCCACCTCGACGTGCCGAAGGTGCTGGAGCCGTACGGGGAGGAGGGCGCGAGCGGCCTGGCCCTCGCCCCGGACCTCGCAGCGGCATCCGCCCACCGGCCGCTCGCCCTCGCCACCGGTTCCCCGGGTGACGTCTTCCTGTGCCATCCGTTCCTGGTGCACGCGGCGCAGCCGCACCACGGGGCCCGACCGCGCTTCATGGCCCAGCCGCCGCTGATGCCGGCCGCGCCGTACGAACTGGAGCGGGCCGACGGCGCGTACTCGCCGGTGGAGATCGCGATCCGCCGGGGGCTGGGCCAGGCCGCTCCCGGTCCCGACGGGGAGGGCGCCGGACCCGCCGGCCGGCAGGATCGCGATCTCCGGCCGGAGCGCTAGAGGGCCGCCGCGGCGGGCTTGACCATGCCCTTCACGGTGCGCGAGTCGACGTACTCGCCGAGGGCGGTCATCTCCCACTCGCCGCTGAACTGCTTGATGAACTTGGCCATCAGGACCCCCGTGCGGGGCTCGGAGCCGGTGAGGTCGAAGCGGACCAGCTCCTCGCCGCTCTGGCCGTCCAGCAGGCGGCAGTACGCCTTGGCGACGTCGGTGAACTTCTGCCCGGAGAAGGAGTTGACCGTGAAGACCAGGCCGGTGACCTCCGGCGGCAGGCCGCCGAGGTGGACGGTGATGACCTCGTCGTCGCCCGCGCCCTCGCCGGTCAGGTTGTCGCCGGAGTGCTGGATGGCGCCGCCCAGGATCTGGAGCTTGCCGAAGAAGCAGTTGTCGATCTTGTTGCGCTGGGGGCCGTACGCGATGACGGAGGCGTCCAGGTCGATGGACTTGGCGCGGCGCCGCCCACCGCCGTACGCGGGCTCCCAGCCCAGGCCCATCTTCACCGTGGTCAGCAGCGGCTGGCCGCCCTTCACCAGGGAGACCGTCTGGTTCTTCTGGAGGTTGACGCGGCCCTTGTCGAGGTTGACCTTC
>NZ_JACBXC010000598.1 GCF_013870535.1 Streptomyces phytophilus
CAGGGCGGTCAGCAGCACGGGCACCAGCGCGCCCAGCGCGAGGCGCCGGCCGGGCGCCCCGAACCAGCCGCCGTCGCCGGCGGACATGAAGCCGAGCCACGACTTGTCGGCGGTGCAGTGCGCGCTGCCCGCGCACTGCCAGGCCAGCAGGTCGAGGGTCACCTCGCCGGCGGCCAGCACGAGCTGCACGGTGAGGGTGAGCGCGAAGATCCGCACCAGCACGTCGTACGCCCGGTGGGCGGGGTGCCCGGAGGGGGCCGCGGGGCGCATCCAGTGCGCGAGGTTGGCAATCATGAACGGGAGCAGGACGAGCCACAGCGCACGGGCGCCGTTGCCCGAGGTGAGGTTCGACCAGCAGTACGCCTCCTGCACCGGCTCCGTACGGGATCCGCCGCCTTCCCCGCGCTCCTCCCCCTCTGCCGCCCCTACCGCCTCCGCCGCCTCCGCCGCCTCCGCCGCGGCCTCCTCCGCCCGGACGTCGTCCCTGCGGCGGTGGATGCCGGCCGTGCGGTCGCCGGTCACCAGCTCCGTGCGCGGATCCCCGAGCATCTCCTCCGGGGTGGCCCCGCCCACCCCGTGGACCAGCAACTCCAGCGCCGGCTGCGGCGCCCCGCGGTCCTTGCCGGCCGCTCCGTCCGTCGTGCCCAGCGGTGCGCGCCCCTTGGCGCTCAGCGCTTCCGGCTGCATGCCCTCTCGCCCCCCGTGCCGTCCTGCGGTCAGTGCCGAGTGACCAGCATCCCGGGATCGGCCGTCCGGTGCAGCTTCCCGCGCGGGAGGCGACGCAGAATCGTGACGCGGGCGTCCCCCGGTGGCCGAACACCCGCGGCCACGTGTCGTACCCGCATGGGAGGATGACCCGGACAGGCGACCCCGGGACGAAGGGCGAACGGCGTGAGCGACAATCAGAACCTGCTCGCCGAGCAGCGCCGGGCCCTCATCCTGGACGAGGTGCGGCGCCGCGGCGGGGTGCGGGTGAACGAGCTGACGCGCCGGCTGAACGTCTCGGACATGACCATCAGGCGCGACCTCGACGCGCTCGCGCGCCAGGGCGTCGTGGAGAAGGTGCACGGCGGCGCGGTCCCGCTGGCCGAGGCGAGCACGCACGAACCCGGCTTCGAGGCTAAGTCGTCCCGGGAGACGGGTGCGAAGGAGGAGATCGCCCGCGCGGCGGCGCAGATGGTGGCGCCGGGCGCGGCCATCGCGCTCTCCGGCGGGACGACGACGTTCGCCCTGGCGCGGCAGCTGGTGGAGGTGCCGGACCTGACGGTCGTCACCAACTCGGTACGCGTCGCCGACGTGTTCTACGCGGCGCAGCAGCCGGGGGCGCGCGGCGCGACGGTGGTGCTGACCGGCGGGGTGCGTACGCCGTCGGACTCGCTGGTCGGCCCGGTGACGGACCAGGCGATCCGCACGCTCCACTTCGACGTGCTGTTCATCGGCGTGCACGGCATATCGGTGCAGGCCGGCCTCTCGACGCCGAACCTGGCCGAGGCGGAGACGAACCGGCATCTGGTGCGGGCGGCCCGGCGGGTCGTGGTGGTCGCGGACCACACCAAGTGGGGCACGGTGGGCCTGAGTTCGTTCGCCTCGCTGGACGCGGTCGACGCGCTGGTCACGGACCCGGGGGTGCGCCCGGAGGCGCGCGCGGAGATGGCGGAGCACCTGCCGGAGGTCGTGGTCGCGGGCGAGCCGCAGGAGCCGGCGGACGGCTGAACGGAGCCGGGCGGCCGGGCCGTCGGCGCAGTCGGCGCCCGCCGCCGACGGGGACGGCGGCCGTCAGCAGGACCAGCGGCCGGTGGCGAGGAAGGCGTCGAGGTGCACGGCGTACGGGCCGATGTCGAGGCCCTGCCCGGCGAGCCAGTCGTCGGAGTAGTACTTGTCGAGGTAGCGGTCGCCCGGATCGCAGATCAGCGTGACGACGCTGCCGCCCCGGCCCTCGGCGACCATCTCCCCGACGATCTTCAGCGCGCTCCACAGCCCGGTGCCCGTCGAGCCGCCCGCGCGGCGGCCGATGGCCCGCTCCAGTGCGCGTACCGCCGCGACGGAGGCCGCGTCGGGGACCTTCATCATCCGGTCGATGGCGGCGGGCAGGAAGCTGGGCTCCATGCGGGGGCGGCCGATGCCCTCGATGCGTGAGCCACGGTCCACGGTGACGTCCGGGTCGCCGCTCTCCCAGCCGGCGAAGAAGCAGGAGTTCTCAGGGTCGGCGACGCAGACGCGGGTGTCGTACTGGAGGTAGCGCACGTAGCGGGCGATGGTGGCCGACGTGCCGCCGGTACCGGCGGTGGCGACGATCCAGGCGGGCTCGGGGAAGCGCTCCAGGCGCAGCTGGGTGTAGATCGACTCGGCGATGTTGTTGTTGCCGCGCCAGTCGGTCGCCCGCTCGGCGTAGGTGAACTGGTCCATGTAGTGGCCGCCGGTCTCCTCGGCCAGCCGGGCGGACTCCTCGTACACCGTCCGCGGGTCGTCCACCAGGTGGCAGGTGCCGCCGTGGAACTCGATGAGGCGGGTCTTCTCGCTGCTGGTGGTGCGCGGCATCACCGCGATGAAGGGCACGCCGATGAGGTCGGCGAAGTACGCCTCGGAGACGGCGGTGGAACCGGAGGACGCCTCGATCACGGGCTTGCCGCGGCGGATCCAGCCGTTGCAAAGGCCGTAGAGGAAGAGCGAGCGCGCCAGGCGGTGCTTGAGGCTGCCGGTGGGATGCGTGGACTCGTCCTTGAGATACAGGTCGATGCCCCAGCGCTCGGGCAGCGGGAAGCGGAGCAGATGGGTGTCGGCGGTGCGGTTGGCGTCGGCCTGCACCTTCCGGACGGCCTCCTGCAGCCAGGCGCGCGCGGCCGGGTCGCTGCGGTCGACGTCGAGGGTGGGGAGGGCGCCGCCGGGGGCGGCGGCCGGGGGTGGTGCGCTGGCGCTCACGCCCCGATCATATGCGGGGCCTCTGGCCACCTCGGCCGGTCGTGGGCACACTGGCAGGAGTGCTGGTACCGCCCGCCGACGCGGGTGGTACCGCCCATGCGCGCTCATCGCTCCAGGGGGAGCGCTGTGGGGGAGCCGAGGAGGGTCGGCGTGGCGGAGACGGAGTACACGGCTCGCGGGGTGCGGATAGGGCGCTGGTTGCGCTCGCTCACCCGGGCGGGACAGGTGCATATCAAGGACGGCCGGCTGGAGTTGCTCACCAGCTACGGCACCCAGATCGACAGCGCCCCGGTGCAGGAGGTGCGCGCGGCCCGGCCGTGGTTCGGCCGCGGCGACCGCGCGGTGGCGTCGGTCAACGGCAGGCAGTACGTCCTGACGCTGACGGGCGAACGGGGCCGGAACGAGGAGTCGGGCGAGAAGGCGGCGGGCGACTTCCTCGAAGCGGTACGCGCCGCCCGCGGCCAGACGGGCGGAGCAGCACACTTCGGCTGACGCCCCCGCTCGGCGGAGGGGGGAACGGACTTGGGGGCATCCCGCGCGGGACGGACGTGTGGCGCGACGTGCCCGGGCTCGGCACGCGCGGATCCGCTCCGCGGGAGCCGGACGTACCGACACACCGCCGCCGGCGCCGCAGCACCGGAGCGGCCGTTCAGCCTGCGCATTGCTCGCCCACCGCACCGCCCGGCCGCCGTACGGCTGCGGCCCCCGCCCGGCCCGGCGGCTCGG
>NZ_JACBXC010000599.1 GCF_013870535.1 Streptomyces phytophilus
GCGCCGGAGGCGGGGCTCGTCGCGTACGTGCGCGAGGTCGCCGCCGCGACCGGCCTGCCGATCGTGGTCTACCAGCGCGACAACGCCCGCTTCACCCCCGCCGGCGCCGCCGAGCTGGCCCGGATCCCCACGGTGACGGGCTTCAAGGACGGGCTCGGCGACGTCGAGCTGATGCAGCGGATCATCCCCGCCGTGCACGCCGCGACCGACGGCCGGGACGGCCCCGCCAAGGACTTCACCTTCTTCAACGGCCTGCCCACCGCCGAGGTCTCGGCCGCCGCGTACGCGGCCGTGGGCGCGCGGCTCTACTCCTCCGCCGCCTTCTGCTTCGTCCCCGAGGTGGCCCTCGCCTTCCACCGCGCGCAGGACGCCGGCGACGGCGAGCGCGTACGCCGGCTGCTGACCGGCTTCTACCTCCCCCTCGTCCGCCTGCGCAACGAGGTCCCCGGCTACGCCGTCTCGCTGGTCAAGGCCGGCGCCCGGCTGCGCGGCCTGGACGCGGGCGGCGTCCGGCCGCCCCTGGCCGACCCGCACCCCAAGCACCTCGCCGAGCTGGAACTCCTCGTCTCCGCCGGCCTGGAGATCGCCGGGGAGGGCCGGTGATACGCATCCGCGAGATCACCGTCACCCCCGTCGCCTTCCGCGACCCGCCGCTGCTCAACGCCGCCGGCGTGCACGAGCCGTGGGCCCTGCGCAGCATCGTCGAGGTCGTCGCCGACGACGGCCTCACCGGCCTCGGCGAGAGCTACGGCGACGCCTCCCACCTCGACCGGCTGCGCACCGCCGCGCGGTTCCTCGTCGGCGCGGACGCCGGCCACCACCACGGCCTCTACGCCCGCGTCGCCGCCTCCGTCGGCACCGACGTCTTCTCCGACCAGCACGGCCTGACCGGCGCCGGCAGCAACGGCAAGACCGTCGACTCCGTCTTCTCCCCGTTCGAGGTCGCCTGCCTCGACATCGTCGGCAAGGCCACCGGCCGCCGCGTCGCGGACCTGCTCGGCGGGCCGGTGCGCGACGCCGTGCCGTACAGCGCGTACCTCTTCTACAAGTGGGCCGGCCACCCCGACGCGCCCGAGGACCGCTTCGGCCCCGCGCTCGACCCGGACGGCATCGTCGCCCAGGCCCGCCTGCTCACCGGGGAGTACGGCTTCCGCTCGCTGAAGCTCAAGGGCGGGGTCTTCCCGCCCGACGAGGAGATCGCGGCCGTCCGCGCCCTCGCCGCCGAGTTCCCCGGGCTGCCGCTGCGCATCGACCCCAACGCCGCCTGGACGCCGGAGACTTCCGTACGCGTCGGCGCCGAGCTGGCCGGGACGGTGGAGTACCTGGAGGACCCGGCGCCCGGCATCGACGGGATGGCGGAGGTCGCCGCGCGGGTGCCGATGCCGCTGGCCACGAACATGGCCGTGGTCACGCACGCCCACCTGCCGCCGGCGATCGCCCGCCGCGCCGTCGGGGTGCTGCTGCTGGACCACCACTACTGGGGCGGGCTGCTGAAGTCCGCGCAGGTCGCCGCGCTCTGCGGCACGTTCGGCATCGGCCTGTCCATGCACTCCAACTCCCACCTCGGCGTCAGCCTCGCCGCGATGACGCACCTGGCCGCCGCCACCCCCAACCTGGACCACTCCTGCGACACCCACACCCCCTGGCTGACGGTGCGGGACGGCCAGGACGTGATCGCCCCCGGGGCCCTCGCCTTCACCGGCGGCGCCGTACCGCTGCCGCCGGGGCCCGGCCTCGGCGTCGAACTGGACCGCGACGCGCTGGCCGTGCTGCACGAGCAGTACGGGAAGTGCGGCGTCCGGCGCCGCGACGACACCGCGTACATGCGCCGCCTCCACCCCGGCTTCGCCCCCGCACGGGCCCGTTGGTGAGGGCTGCGCACGCGGCACGCGCACCACCCCCCACCCCCCGTTGACGACACAGGCAGGAGCCGCGATGTCCATCGCCGACTGGATCATGATCGGTGCCTATTTCTGCGTGATGGTAGGCATCGGCTGGTGGTCGAAGAACCGCATCCATACCGTGAAGGACTTCTTCACCACCGGCGGCCGCATACCGTGGTGGCTGTCCGGTATCTCGCACCACATGTCGGGCTACAGCGCGGTGATGTTCGTCGCGTTCGCCGCCGTCGCCTACGACCACGGGCTGACGGTGTACGTGTGGTGGGCGCTGACCATCGGCCTCGGCATCGGGGTCGGCGCGTTCCTCTTCGCCCCCCGCTGGGCGCGGCTGCGCGCGAAACACGACGTGGCCTCGCCGCTGGAGTACCTGGCGAAGCGGTACAACCTGCCGACGCAGCAGGTGCTGGCGTACAGCGGCGCGCTGCTGAAGGTCGTCGACATCGCGGCCAAGTGGGTGGCGATCTCCGTGCTGCTCCAGGGGTTCGCGGACGTGCCGCTGGAGTGGGGCATCCTCTTCACCGGCGTGGCCACCATGGCGTACATGGCGGTCGGCGGCCTCTGGGCGGACGTGCTCACGGACTTCGGCCAGTTCATCATCCAACTGCTGGCCGGCGTGGTCATGTTCGTCGCCGTGCTGGCCGAACTGGGCGGCATCGACTCGCTGTGGACGATGTGGGACGACCTGCCGGACAGCCACCACGACCCGGTCACCGGGCCGGTGACGACGACGCTGGTGCTGGCGTTCCTGCTGGTCAAGACCTTCGAGTACAGCGGCGGCATGTGGAACCTGGCGCAGCGCTACATGGCCGCGCCGTCCGGCTCCGCCGCGAAGCGCTCGGCGCTGCTGTCCAGCGGGCTGTGGCTGGTGTGGCCGTTCGTCCTGTTCCTGCCGATGTTCGCGGCGCCGCTGATCGTGCCGGGCCTGGAGAACAGCGAGGAGTCGTACATCGAGCTGGCGAAGGAGCTGATGCCGGCCGGCCTGACGGGGCTGGTGCTGGCCGGGTTCTTCTGCCACACGATGGCGATGGTCGCCTCCGACTCCAACGTGATCTCGGCGGTCATCACCCGGGACATGGCGCCGGTGCTGGTGCCGCGGGTACGGCAGATGACGGACCGGGCGCAGCTGACGTTCGCGCGGGTGACGACGGTGGCGTTCGTGTCGGTGAGCATGGTCCTGGCCATCGCGACCGGCGGTGAGGGCTTCGTGCTCGACGTGGTCGTGGACCTGGTCGCGGCGACGATGGGGCCGATCTCGATCCCGCTGATGCTGGGGATGCTGCCGTGGTTCCGGCGCTGCGGTCCGACGGCGGCGATCGTGTCGTGGGCCGGCGGCCTGGGGCTGTGGGCGGTACTGCACTGGGTGCTGGACGGCACCACGCAGGCCGCGCTCGTGGGGCTGCCGCTGCTGACGTCGCTGGTGCTGTACGTGGGCATCGGGCTGCTGCGGCCCGAGGGCGGGGCGGAGCAGGACGCGCTGATCGACTCGCTGGGCTCGGACCCGGAGGAGGGCGCGGCGGCCGCGGCGGCGGCGTCGAAGGACACGCAGCCGCCGGAGGCGCCGGCGGACCTCACGTCGCGCTGAGGGTTCCGCGGCGGGCAACCCCCGTTGCTGCGGCGGGGGTTGCCGACCGGGGCAGCAAGCGCTTTCATGCAGGTGAGTACGGAACCCTTTCGTACGAGCCGAGGGAGCCCGATGCACCCGCTCCGCCCGCTGTTGCCCTCCCGCCGCACCCTGCTCGCCG
>NZ_JACBXC010000006.1 GCF_013870535.1 Streptomyces phytophilus
CGCCGGCGACCTGGACGGAGATCCAGCCGTACCGGGCGACGCCCAGTTCGGGGATGGACTCGCGCAGCTCGTCGGCGGAGATGCCGCACCGCGGCGTGGGGCACGGCGCGGTGGCCGGGCCCTGGAGGGTCAGCATGCTGCCCAGCCGCCGGCGCTCGGTGTCGGTGAGCCCCACGATGGCGGGCACGCCGGCGGGCGTGCGCATCGGCACCTCCGCCGGCGTCCCGTCCGCGACGCCCGGGTGCAACGTCACCCGCTGCTCCCAGGTCATGCGCACAACGTCGGGCCCGGCGGGCACGCACGCGCTGCACACGTCGACCATCAGGTCGTTGGCCACCCACACGCAGCCGCCCTCACACGCCGCCGCTTCGGTGCAGCCGCACAACCGGCACCGCGCCACGGCGTCGTCGGCGGTGCGGGTGGACTCGCCCCCGGTGGGGGTGTCCTTCCCGGCCTCCGTACGCCACCGGCCGTAGAGCTGGGTGAGGGCCTGGTGGCAGCTACGCGCGTCGGTGAACCCGCACTCGTGCTCCGACAGCAGCCGCTCGACGTCGTCGGCGGCGCCGGCCAGCGCCCCGGCGTACGAGGCGCGGGCAATGCCCGCGGCCTCCTCCGGGTCGGTCAGCCGCTGCTCGTCGGCCAGGATGGTCACCACGGCGGCGACCAGATCGAACGAGGCGTCCCGGTGGTCAAGGAGCTTCTTCCGGACGGGTCCGATCGCGCGGAACGCCACCGGCGGCAGCTCGACCGCGACCGCGGGCCGCATCGTCGCGGGGGGTCGCGGGGTAATGTCGTCAGGCATCGGCCTGCCTTTCGTAGGGAGGTGGGTCGGAGACCGTCCCGGGGTTGGGGAATCGCGGGGCGGTCTCGCCGTGTGTGCGTGGGTCAGCGCTTAGGGCGGCGGTCCGGGGGCGAGCAGTCGCCGGCGACGATCTGCCGGATCTGCGGCGCGTTCCACTTCCAGAACCGGCCGTCGCGGACGGCCGGGATACGGCCGGCGCGCGCGGCGCGCTTCATCCACTGAGCCGTGCGGCCGACGTACCTGCCTGCCGCCTCGGCGTCGTACAACAGGTCCTCGCGCAGCGGCGGCAGGGCCGTCGCCTTCCTGGGCCGAGTTGGACGCCTGATGTGCACGCGGGGGTGTGCACGGGGTCGACGCTTCGCCCGGAGTTGGTCGACGTTGCTCATGGCGTGCTCTTGGAAGCAGCCGCCGAGGTCTTCACCGGCATCCGGCGGGGCTTGATCCCGTCGGTGATGTCGTTGATCTCGCAGTCCAGCAGCTCGGCCGTCTTGCGGTGGAAGTTGGGGCCTCCGTTGTCGTGGCCCAGTTCGATCTGGCTGACGTAGTTGGGGTGGTATCCGACGGCGTCGGCGAACTCGCGGATCGTGAGCCCTGCCAGAAGGCGCCGTTCGCGGATCGCCGCCCCGTTGCTCTTGAGCGACATGGCAACACCCTGACAGAATCCCTAGTGATTCACAAGCTATTGGTGAGGAATCACTAGCGATTTCCTAGTATCCCCTGGTCAGAGCCTTGTCAGTGCCTAGCCTTTTCCTAGGTTTTCTGTCAGGGTGTTGACCCGTGACTACACCCGGCGATCCCCGCGTGGTCGGGCAGGCGCTTCGCGCCCGGCGCGAAGAACTCGACCTGACGCAGGCCAAGCTGGCTGCCCGCATCCCTGCCGAGTCATCGACTGTGAGCCTCACCGAGCGCGGGAAGACGGTGATTCAGCGTGGGAAGCGGTCGGCCTGGGAGCGTGAACTCAGGCTGAAACCAGGGACAATCAGCCGGGCCTACAACACCGGGTCCACCATCGAGGCCATCGAGGCGGACCAGGCCCAGGCCGACCCCGCCATGCCTGACCCGAATGATCGGCGGGAGGTGGCCATGTGGCAGATGGCTCTCTCTGAAGACGACCGACGAGACATGATCAGGCTCTATCGTCTCGGCCTTGAGCACGAGCGGGAGCAGGGCGGCGAGCGGGAGCAGGGCGGCGAAGGCCGACGCCTCGCGTAGGGGGGCGGACGAGGGAGGGCGGCATGGCGTACGGGGAGAAGCGCGGCCGCGGTGAGTACCCGTGGCGGTCCCGGTACAGGAGGCCGGACGGGACGCTGGGCAGTGAGCCCGGGTTCCGTACGCGGAAGGCAGCGGAGGACTGGGGCGAGGACCAGGAGGCCCAGATTCGCGCCGGCACCTGGCGCGACCCCGAGCTACAGCGCACACCGTTCGGCGAGTTCGCGCGCAAGTTCATGGCGGCGCGGCAGCGGCGGAGCCGGACCATGGGCACCCGGTGGGACCTGCTGGAGCAGCACATCCTGCCGAAGTGGGAGCACACGCCGCTGCTCGCGGTCACCTGGTTCGACGTCGACGCCTGGCAGTTGCGGCTCGACGTCGACGACTCCAAACGGGGCCACGTCGTCAGCCTGATGTCCACGATCATGACGGCGGCCGTCGATGCGCAGTACCTGCTCGTCAACCCTCTGTTCGGCCGGCGCCGCACCGCCCAGCCGCTCAGCCTGTCCGCCAGCACCCCGCGCAAGAGCGAGGAGGAGAAGGCGCACCGGCCCGAGGAGGTCCTGCGGGTGGCCGAGCGCCTCGGGCCCGCGTACGGGCTGCGCGTAATCACGACGGCCTGGACCGGGCTCAACATGGGCGAGGGCACGGGCCTGCACCGGGACAACGCGCTGCTCACCCGCCGCCAGCCGTACGACGGCGGGGTGTTCACCTGCCGGGTGCTGCGCATCGTGCAGGAGGTCTCAGAGGGTGAGCACCGCTCCGAGACCGGGGCCAAGCTGGGCACGCGGCTGGAGCTGGAGCCGCTCAAGAACGAATACCGAATACGCGACCTGGACCTGCCGCCGTTCCTGGATCGGCTGTGGGCCTACCACCTGGCGGACTGGCCGCACCCGTGGCCGCTGTCGACGCCGAGCGGGAAGTGGATCCGCCGCAGCAACTGGGGAAGGACCCTGCGGCCGGCCGCCGATGGGGCGCCGGCGCGCGGGCGGGGCCACGGGGTCCCCGACCGGGAGGCGTGGGAGCCGATAGCGCCGGGCATGACGCTGCGGTCCCTGCGGCACACACACGACACGTGGCAGGACGAGGTGGGGGTGCGGCCGCCGCTCGCCTACGAACAGGCGGGGCACCGCATGCCGGGGATCAAGGGCGTGTACCAGCACCCCACGGCGCCGATGCGCATCGCCCGGCTGGAGGCCCTGCAGGAGCTGTACGACCAGGCGATGGCGACGTTGGGGTGGCGCACGATGTGGGGCCGGGTTGACCTGGTGAAACCGGCGCCTCAAGATCTGCTCCCATTTCCCTCCCAGTTGATCTCTCTCCGGGCTCGGGACGATCGTCGGCGGTGGCAACGGGGCAGCTCAGAGGTGGGGTGACCAGGCCGCGGGTCTGGTTCGACACCCGCTCTCCTAAAGCGGGTGTCGCAGGTTCGAATCCTGCCGGGGGCACAAGATCACACTCCGCGTTTTTGCAGGTCAGGTCCTGCGTTGGCCGTACCTTTGGAGGTACCGATGGCCCCGTAAGGATTCAGCCACCCTCGGGAGCCGCCCCTCGTCTTCAACGTGCCTGCAGATGGCATAGCCGCAGGTGAAAGGCCATCCCCAGCGGCCTGGACCCACGTCAGAGGGCTGGCGCAGGTTCGAACCATACGGGGGTGCCGGGAGCAAGCACCTCCGTCACGCTTGCGATACGACCCTTCAGGGGATGCCGTATCCCGGCGTCGCGGCGACCGGTTTCCCGCCGCAACCACGCCCGTCCTCGGTCTTTCCTTGGTCAGCCAGCCAGGCCAGCACCCTGACCATCGGCCGAAGCTGGCGTTGCTGCACCGCTGCGGCGTCGGTCCCGTCCCCTACTGCCGCTTCGCATCGGACGGCGAGACCCACACCCTGCGTGATCTGGCATGACGCGTCAGCCGTGACCGCGGTTGGAAGGATGATCCTGCATACTGCTTCGCCGGTTCGCGCGTCGTAGCGCACTGTCAGACGCAGGGCGTCGAAGAGGGACCGGGACAGTTCGTCCGGCAGGCCCGACAGCTGGGCTGAGGTCACGGGAACCTGGCTGAGCGGTACATGAGCTTTCTGCCGATACTGATCATGGTGGCCTTCCTCGTTCAGCTCGGCGGCAAGCTGCTGCTGGAGGGTGTGCTGCTGCACACGCAACTCGGCATGACGCTCCGCGATCTCATGAAGGAGGCTCGGATCGGGACGGTCAAGAAGCTCCAGGCCCCGGACCAGACGTCGGCTCCGGGCGGCATGGTCCGCGACGGCCGCCCGCAACGACGCCACTCGCTGTTGCCGTTCCTGTTGCGGCTGCCCATCGACCACTTCCGCATACTCATCTAGCAGTTGACGCCGTGCCGGGCTGAAGACGTGAGTGCACAGAAAATTTGCGAGGTGCTCAAGGAGCGCGTCCTCACGCATCCAGATGCTCGGCGGATGCCCTTCGGGCCGGTATTCCGCCTTGGGCGCACAGACGTAGTAGGTGCTCCGTCTGCTGGGCTTGCCGTGTATACGTCGGCCGCACAGGGCGCAGAAGACGTAGCCGCGCAGCCGGTAGACGCGTTTGGTCTGCGGGTGGCTGTTCGGGCCGGATGCGCGACGCGAGCCCTGTCGGCGCTCGGCCACCTTCTGTGCCCGCACGAACGTCTCCAGATCCACCAGCGCCGCATGCGCGGGGGTGGGGGACCACACCCACTCCTCCACCGAGTTGAGGCGGTTTCGGCCCGCCGCCTTGCGGGCCCGCCGGTTCCACACCATGTGCCCGGTGTACTTCGGGTTCGTCAGCACCTCCCGGACACTGGAACCGGTCCAGCGCCCCGCAGCCCGCTCAGTGTCCACCGGCGTGGGCGGCGGATTGACCCACAAGTCGCTGTTCAGCTTCTCCGCGATCTGCCTGTAGCTCAGCTCCTCCGCCACCCGCCAGGCAAAGCACTTGGACACCACGGGCCCCTCCACTGGATGGGACTCCAGCAGCGTCTTCTTCATCCCCTTGGCCCGGCGTGCCGGCACCGGATGCGCCACTTTCAGGGCGCGGTAGCCGTAGCAGGGCTTGCCCACGTTGTAGCCCTGCTCTGCGTGGGTCTCGAAGCCCGCCCAGGACTTCTCCAGCAATTCGGTGACGTACCACTCCGCCACTCCCTGTTTCACCCGGCGGACCAACACCTCCGTGGCGTTCCGGCCCCTGCGGCCACCTTCGGCGACCCGGATCGGCTCGTCCGCCGCCCACAGCACCACCCCCGCCTGCTCCAGCCGGTGCTCGAACTCTGTGGCGAGATACGTGCGTCTGGCGATCCTGTCGATCGACTCACAGATGACGACATCGAACCGCCTATCCGGCCGGTTCGCCTCCCACAGCAGAGCCCCAAGACCACCATCCCGCGGCACCGGGATCACCATCCGCTCATGAGCAGACCCACCACCACGGTCGCCGAGAGCCATACGCCCCGACTCCACGTCATAGAAGTGCGCGGTAATGACCGCACCCTCCGGCAGAACCCGTTGACACACCCGCAGCTGCCTCGGCAACGACAACGTCGGATCCTGCTGATCACACGTCGACGTCCGCCCCACCCACGCCACCAAAGCCACCCCCGACCCCACGGGCTCATCATGGCTGCGCCGTGGTCCCGCTCTGTCGATACGCCGCGAGGCAGCCCACGCCTGGATCGCCTCCGGACTACCCACCCACCGCCACCTCCTCACCATCCGACCCCAAGCCCGCCCGCGGGAAATCCTGACTTTCTCGCTGCTCAGGCCTGACATGAGTAGTCAGCGCGGCGTGCGGAACGCCTTGGCAACGAGACCGCCCACACCAAGCACCAACGAGGCACCGGCATCTACCACCCGCTACTGCAACTCTTGGCTACCTGACCCACGAGGAAACCGCCTCAAGCGAGTGACATTGGCCAGCCGGTCAGCTCCCGCACCCCGGTCAGCTCGGCGACCTGGTAACGTCTCGCCGTCTTCGTAGGTGATCTCGTGCGGCTGTCCGTCCTGCCGCAGCGCGGTGTTCCACACGCTCTCGGGCAGCAGCGCGATGGCGGCCTCGTCGGCGGCGTGGATGCCCAGCCCGTCACCCACCGCACCCAGCGCCGCCTGGTGGAAAGCTGCTGCAGACGCTCCAGCAGACCGTGGCTGAAGGCCGCGCCGTCGATCCGGACCAGCAGCTTCGACCAGGCAGGCAGCGGCAGTTGGGCCAGCGCCAGGCGCAGCACACTCTTGTGGTCGGCGACATCGTTGGCGGCGGCGTTGCCCGGCCGCAGCAGCAGCGCCACGCACTCGGCCGTGTTGGCCACCCACGCGCCCAGCGGATGGTGCCCGAACGACCCCCTGAACGTGCCGGCCGCGCCTTCCTTCCTGCTGGTGCAGGTCACGAGGGTGGCGTCCAGGTCCAGCACATACCAGCCGCGCAGGATCCGCCCACACACGCTGATCCAAGAGAAGCCGCCGGGACGCAGCCGCAGCCGCATCCACACCCCGCGGCGTATCACCGCGCGCACCCGCTGCACCCGGGCCGCGACCGGTGTCGATCGCTTCCAGGGTGCGGCGCAGGGTGCTGTCCGAGACCGGCAGCGGAAACAGGCGCCGCCAGTGCTGCTAGATACGCTCGGCCTCCAGCACCGTCCGGGCGCCGAGCACGATCGCGCAGGCCAGTTGCACCAGGGCCACGCCCCGATCCCGCCAGCCCGGTCCCACCCCTTGCCGCAGTGCGGCAGTCAGCGCCGCCGTCAGCCCCACCCGGTCGGCGACCTTCCGCAACAGCACGACCCCTGCGTGGCCGACGAGGTTCTTATCGTCGGCACGCACGACGAGCCGCTGGTCCTACCCACTGCCCTTCACCCTCAGGGTGTGCCCCTCACTCAGCGACGTTCTTGATCTCAGCAATCCAGATCATCGCAGGTGGAGGGCACCCCTCTGCTGTCGGGGAGTCACATCCGGGCTATGGCAAGGGTGTAGCTGAATTCACAAGGTCAATGCGTGGTGTCGTGCAGGCTGACGTCTCGTGATCCCTGCGGTATGCCAGATGGTGAGGTACGCGCAAGGATGTCGGCGGGCTGATGACGCGAGGTTCCATCCATCCACGCCGCAGCCACTCAAGTGACCTGCAGGACTGAAGGGGTTGACGATGCCTAGCGGGTCGTGGCAGCCTTGCTTCCGCAGGATGCCACTTGTGGCTCCTTAAGCCCTCCTTCTCTTGAGAAGTGGGGCTCTTTTTTGGCCCACACGGCCCTCGGTCACCCGGGGGCCTTCTGCATTTCTGGAGGCTCCCGCCATGTCCGCTCCCACCCTTGGCACCGTGCTCGGCATGCCGATCTCGTTGGCCTTGTGCGCGGTCGCTGTGCTGACGGCCGTCCTGTTGGTGGTCGCGGCCGTGGCCTGGGCCGTCCTGCGCCGAACTCCAGCCGCTGACCTACCTATCGCGTTGCTGGGACTGGCGCACATCATCTCCGCCTTGAGCGGCCTACTGCCGTGGGGGCGACCAGCGCAGCCTCCAGCGCTGCCCCAGGTGCCCGCCCCCGACCCACCGGAGCCAGAGGCGCCGAGCTTAGTGATGTTGGTCCGCGCTCAGGCTGAGGACCCACAACGGCTGCGCGGCGGGACCCGCGACGTGCGAGATCACTGACTTGGCACTCAGCATCAAGATCAATTACGCAAACCCGCGCAGCGGGTCGAGGTCACCCGAAAGGAACGATACCCTCAAAAAGGCCAGACCGCCCCATACGCAGGAAACCCCACATGACACCCATCGAAGTTGATCATGCGCTGCACTCACGCCGCACGCCGTAGCGGATCTTGTCAGAGGTGCCGCATATGGTTGCATTTGATGTCCCGCCCGGGCGCATTTTATGCGCGCAAGACCTGCCAACGAGGTGAGTTGTTGATTTCGACACCCATCATCGGTTCCTTCGTCCGTGCCGCAGAAGGACCCGGAGTCGGCAAGATCGCCGCAGTGGATGCCGGTCGGCTCCAGATCAACTACTTCGAGTCGGTCGCCCGCCCGATAGTGGAGTCACACTGGGTGCCGACGGCGGACTGCCAGGCAGTGATGTTGGAGCACGAGGACCGAGTTTGGTGGCGGAGGCCGACGGACAACGCCTGGAGCACCGGGCGAGTCGTCGGTGTGCAGGAGCGCGGTTACTCCTACTTCGTCCGCTTCCCGAACAGCGAGTTCGACTTCCCCGTACTCGCGCGTGACCTCTACATCCGCTGGGACCAGCCGGACCAGGGACCCGTCGCAAACCTCGCGGTCAAAGGCGGGGTCTCCTCGCCGTATCGGGATGCCCGGCTCCCGATGCTCGCTAGCGTCCTGGCGCAGCGATCGGCAAGCGCCGGGCTGACCGGACTGTTGTCCTCGGCAATCGAGTACTACCCACACCAGGTCGAGGCCGTACTGACGATCCTGACTGATCCCGTCCAACGCTACTTGCTCGCAGACGAAGTGGGGCTCGGGAAGACGGTCGAAGCTGGAGCAGTTGTAAGGCAGACGCTTATCGACAACCCAAATGCCAAGGTGATCGTTGTCGCGCCGGAAGCTCTGCGGCGACAGTGGCAACGGGAGTTAAGGACGAAGTTCTTCATCGACGACTTTCCAAAAGCTAGAATCGTCATCTCCTCGCACACGACTCCTGGGAGGTGGGCCAATTACCACGGAGGCGATCTGTTGATCGTGGACGAGGCGCACGAGTTGGTTCAGGTAGAGGATCCAAACGAGTCGCCCTACCGTGAACTCGCAGCCCTCGCCGTATCGTCAGATCGACTACTACTTCTGTCCGCCACGCCGGTGACTTCTCGCTACCTGACGAACCTGGGGCTGCTCCACCTACTCGATCCCGACCTGTACCGGTGGGACCAGCAGGAAGAGTTCGAGCAGCGCTACGAGCGCCGCGCGGAACTCGCGCGGGCCGTATATGCTCTCGACCCCGACTTCATCTACTCGATCCGTGGCGCGATGGATGAGGTAGCAGAACTCATCCCACCGCAGGACACGAGGTTCCGGGACCTCTCCGCGGCCGTACTGGGCATGCTCACCGAGGACGACGAGTTGCGCGAACTAGGGATGGAAACGGACTTCGCCTACCGTGTCCGCGAAGTCCGCGAACACATCAGCGAGACCTACCGCCTCCATCGACGCGTGATCCGCAACCGCCGGGCCTTCGTGCTCGTCGATGACTCGGACGCGGAGTCGGAGTCGTACGCCGTGCGGGGCCGTCAGACTCCGCAGGCACTCGTCGCATCGACGGGCCCACTCATGCTCGCACAGGAGACCCTCGCCTCGTGGCGGGCAACCGTGTCGGACACGCTGCTGGACATTGGCCAGGAGGATCGGATCGCCTCCTACAGCATGGCCCTCGCGGTCCTCGCGTCGCGGGCCACGGCCACGCCCGACGACCTGCTGGACGCGCTCCGATGGCGCCTGTACCAGGACGAAGAGGCCGCCACCCGCGCCGCGCTCACCGAGCAGGAACGCCGGTACTTGACACACCCCCAGGTCCTACCCGAAGAGCAGGGCATCCTCGACTCCGCGGTCTCCACGTACGCCTCCGGCGACCGAAGCTTCGTGGGTGCAGTGCTCGCAGCCATGCTCCCTGGGCTACGCCAGAAGAGGCGGATTGTCGTATTCTGCGGACCCGGCAGACTTGCCTCCGACCTGGCCGCGGCCATGAAGCAGCGCTTCGGTGACAGGGCGCTCATCGCAGCCCACACGCGGCAGGTCACGTCCGCTGACGCTGAACAAGCCATCACAAGTTGGCGGAGTCACCGGGAGCCGGCTGTGCTGCTCGTAGACGACAGTGCCGAGGATGGCCTGAACCTTCAGGTCGCCGACAGTGTCGTCCATCTCCGCTTGCCCTGGTCACCGAACCAACTTGAACAGCGGATGGGGAGGGTTGACCGGTACAGAGGTGCCGAGTCCGTCCACCTCGCGGAACCGGCTGCCCAGTATCGCCTGGCGGTCGATGAGACCGCTGAGAGCGACATCACCGATGCGTGGGCCGAGCTGCTCGACAGGGGCTACGGCCTGTTCACCGGGTCGGTATCCACACTTCAGGATGCGATTGCGGAATCCATCCCGGGCGTGTGGATGGCGGCGATGCAGCAGGGGCCCGAGGGCCTGGTAACCGCCGACATCTCGGTCCGTGAACGGTTAGAAGAAGCCCGCGAAGCCGTCGAGCAGATGGACAGCCTGGAGTCCATCCACCGCGGCACCTCAGGTCTGCGTAACATTCCTGAGGCCCTTTCGAGTCTCGAAGTACAGTGGCCGAAGCTGCGCGACCAGTTCTACGCCTATACGGCCCAGGATAGCGGTGGGATCCGACTGGCACCGGTGCGACGCAATGTCGGCGGGGTCTTGTGTGACGTATTCCCTGTCCATACCGGAAACGCTCACCCTATGTTGTCGCGTCGGCGCTGGTCCGCCCTGAAAGAGGCGGTTCCCACCGTGGAGGTCGCCACCGGGGTCTTCAACCGCTCCACTGCTCTACGGGCTCCAGGTACCCGCCTCTTCCGGCTCGGCAATCCTCTAGTCGACAGCCTGGTGGACGCCGCGGTCGGTGACGACCTCGGGCAGGCAGCAGCGATTTGCCGCGTGGACCGACAGTTCCGCGGCGAGTGGCAGCCGTTCTTCGGCTTCGACTATGTGGTGGAAGCGACCATTGAGCAGGCCGCGGCCCTCGTGGGGGAGAGCCAGGCCGCGTGCCGGGCCCTGCGGCGACAGGCTGATCGGGTCCTTGCCCCGTTCATGCTGCGTGTTTGGGTCCAGGCCGGAACCAAGCACGTGGTGACAGACCAGGAATTGATCACGTGGCTGAACCGGCCGTACGACAAGAGTCAGGGGGACAAGAACTACAATCAGGACCGGGTCGACGAACTCTTCGACATCTTCGGAGGAGCAGACTCCTGCGGCCAGTCTGCAGAGTCTGCCCAGGAAGTCGCACGGAACCACCTCGTGGAAGCAACGGACCTTGAGACCGCTTGTCGGGAAGCGAAGGAGTTGGCCCTCCAGGAGGCCGCCGTGCTCAGCGCCCAGGCCGCAGCTCGCCGGGCTGCCGGCCGCCTCGTCAGCGACGTCGAGGGGCTGGTCACCGACGCCGGTGTCCTCAAAGCCCTCGCGGACGGGCTCGCCCAGCCTTCAATCCAGGTAGTGGCTGCGGCGTGCATCGTACGACGCGGATTGGTTCGGGTCTCGCGTGAGCACTGACGAGTGGGACCAGGCGTATCGCCTCTTTGGCCAGTGGCCCGACGTCACGGTGCCGGACAACGCTTCGGGCACGGTGCGCCGACTGGCAGACGCTCTCGCATCCGTCGGAACCGGTGGGGCAGGCTGGCGGGACATCGCGTCCCTCACGCGGCAACTTCTGGTGCGGAGTCGCCTGCTGGGTAACAACTCACCCCTGCTGGTACCACTGGTGGAAGGATTGCCGTCTCGGGAACAGTGGGAGACCGCCCTCTGCATGGGGGGCATGTACCGGGAGGGGCTGCGTATCTACGCTGAGGATTGGGCCCCGGAGAACGAGGCGGGCCTGACATGGGAGGCTGCCGTTGACCAGGTGTCCTGGGCGGTTCGCGGCGAATGGGCGCCGGACGCCCGGCATGAGCCCGCGCAGGTCGAAGCGGATCCGTTCTGGAAACGAACTCTTGGTCTCCCTTCCTACAGGTCCCTTGGGCAGCGTCAAATCGCCCGCTCCGTCGTCTTGTCACCTCCCGGCAGTACGACCATCGCCTGCCTGCCGACCGGGCATGGCAAGACGCCAGTGGCACTTGCCGCTGCACTGCTCGCCAGCCCTTCGGAAGGGGTCTCCCTACTGGTGGTCCCGACGGTAATCCTCGCCCTCGACATGGAGCGCAGGGTCCGGGAGATGCTGGCGAAGCGCGACCCCGGCGCATGGGTAACGAGGTATGCCTACGTCGGATCGCTGACGGACCAGCAGAAACAGGAGATTCGTGACGCTGTGGCGGCAGGTCGCCGCCCCATCGTCATCGCCTCCCCAGAGGGGGTGAAGCGCGGCCTGCGGAACGCCCTGGACGCCGCGGCAAGCGCCGGCCTGCTCCGCTACCTCGTCATCGACGAGGCCCACCTGGTGGAACAGTGGGGCAACTACTTCCGGAGCGATTTCCAAACGCTTGCCATGCAGCGCCGGGCATGGCTACGCCAGGCTCCGGTCGAGCACGCCGTCCGCACGGTCGCGATGAGCGCGACACTGACTGATCAGCAGGTCAGGACGCTGGAGACGCTCTTTGGCGAGCCTGGGTCCACTGAAGTGCTGTGGGCGTCCGAGTTGCGGCAGGAACCCGCCTACTTCCTGCACAGCTACCCCAATGAGGCATCGCGTCAGGCGGCGGTCCTGGAAGCGGCTACCCTGCTGCCGTCACCTGCCATCGTCTACACCACGAAGAAGGCGGATGCCAATGCCTGGGCGCGACAACTCCAACGGCAAGGCATGCACCGGGTGACGGTGGTCCACGGCGACTCCACCGAGCAGGCGCGACGGGATGCCCTGGAGGGCTGGTCTGGGCGGGATAGCTCAGGGCGAACGATTCCGACGCGGTACGACATTGTCATCGGCACCTCGGCGTTCGGCCTCGGAGTCGACCTGGCCGATGTCCGCACAGTCCTGCATGCCACAGTCCCTGAGACCGTCGACCGCTACTACCAGGAGGTCGGCCGCGGCGGACGGGATGGGAACCCGTGTATCGCATTTCTCGCATCCACTCCCAGCGACCGCTCGTTGGCCGTCAGCCTCAACAAACAGCGTATCCTCACGAGTGAGTTGGCGTGGGACCGATGGCACTCCATGATCATCAATGAGGTCCGCGCCCCCCTGTCCGAGGTACCGATCGGCTTCCATCGCGTTGATCTGCGCACACAGCGGCCCGATGTGCCCGAGGACTCGGAGCGCAATCTTGAGTGGAACATCCGTGTAATCAATCTAATGGCACGTGCGGAGTTGATCGACGTTCGTCCGCCCACTCCCCCAATGAAGGATGAAGCCGAGTCCTGGGAGGTATGGAGCGCGAGACAGCAAGCCTTCTACGAGCGCTCGGAGGGCTACGTCGACTTGCAGTTTCTCGATGGGAATACAAACGACGAGAAGAGTTTCAAGGAAGCAGTCCGGTCCTCCAAACAGGAGATTAAGTCGTCTCAGACGCAATCCCTGGCACGCATGATCAATATCTTGGATCTCAACGCATGTATGGCAGAGGTCCTCTCGGACTACTACACGGTGCGCGTCCGGGCGGGCGAACTCACGACGGCTGTCGCTTGCCGAGGGTGTCCGACCTGCCGGCAGGCTGGCCTACCCGCGGACGGGGCCAGCGCCCTCTACCGCGTGCCCATAACTCCGGATCCCGCTATCGCCCCATGGAAACGCAGCGATGACCCGCTCGAATCTCTGCACAGAGACGGTCCCAGCCTCAGCCTCTTTTGGCGCTCGTACGAGGAGCACGACGACGAGTTGACCCGTCTCCTAGGTCTATTGGCGGCACGCGGAACGGCTTTTTTCGGCGGCCCAGGACTCAGTCTGCCACAGGCCGAGGCCATCCAGGCTGGAGCGGGTCCACATCCAGTAATCTACGACGGGGACGGAAGTTGTGCTCGAGACCACGATGGAACCGTCGTTTGGGTACTGAAACGCGATGCTGAGCACATGGATGAGACGGCACTGGTCAGATACTCCGGCGGCGACCGCCTGTATCTTTTCCATCCAAGTGCGCTTAAGGACTACGACCGCCCTCACATGTTCCTGCAAGACATCCACGCCGCTTCCATCCCTCTGAACCAAGCTCGAAAGGTGTTGTGACGTGGCGTACCTCAATCCCACGCAGACTGCACGGCCGGATTTCACCTGGCCAGTCTTCCGGTTTATGGCCGGGCAACGCAGGAGCCTCCCGCAGACGAAGGTCCTCGCGTTCACTGCGCCGGACTCCCTGGACGACGGAACTCTCGATGTTGTGATGGCACTGAAAACGCTCAGGGAGCTCGGCTTTCTCACCTCGGCGGGAAGCGGCGAGGAGACCATCTGGTCACTTGCAGCGACGGGGCAAGGGATCGCGGTCGACGACTACGAATTGTTCCAACGACGCTTGCGTTCGGCCCTCTTCGTAAGGTCCGACGCGCAGAAATGGGACCTCGCCGATGGAGTAGCTGAAGATCTCTGCCGCGCCCTCTGTTGGTTCCTTCGGTCGGATCCTCACGCAGACCCCTTCAAGTGGGAAACCGCTCAACAGGAACAGGGCGAAGATACGATCTTCTCTAACGACACCCGATGGGGGGCATTCCAAAGCTGGGGCGCCGCTACCGGCTTCACAGCCTCTGCCCCACAGATAGGCGGTACGTGCATCGCCGACTGCACAACTGCGATCCGGCAGACCATCGAGGACCTACTCGAGCCCCGCCAGCAAGTCGACGCATTGGCGGTCTTGCGTGAACTGCGACGCATCCTTCCTGCGCTCCCGGGAGGCGAGTTGTCCGAACACTTCGGGTTCCTCAACGAGAGCGAGTTGGAGGTCGGCCCAGCGCTCTCCTTCGCTCTGCGCCGCGGTGAAATCGAAGGTTGGCTGAAACTGGAACAGAGATCGGACGCCACCACCCAGATCAAGTTGTTCAACCCGGATTCCGATTTTTCGCTGCTCTGCTCCACGGTGCAACGCATGGAGGTCGCTCGTGACTGAGCTCAGGGGCTACGTCTGCTGGACTCGTGAGGATGTGATCTCTACCATCCATACCGAGGCCGTGGTGCCATCCCCGGCGACGTTCTTGGCCACCCACACGCCGCTGCGGATCCGCAGGTCACGGATCAGCGGCCGAGTAATCGAACCCTCCGGTGCCGTCGTGTCCGAGCGCGATGTGCTCAATGACTTCCTCGAGCGTCCATCCGATACGGGCACCTTGCTCGTCCCTGTGGTGGGCGAGTCTGGATCGGGCAAGTCCCACCTGATCCGCTGGGTCCGGGAGAATATCCCATCCCGGGACAAGTACAAGGTGATCTACCTAGAGAAGTCCAGGACGAGCCTTCGGAACGTCATCGACGATCTACTCAAGGACATCGATGACGTGGAGGTCGCCAAGGTGAAGGAGGACCTCCGCACCTTCGGCGAGGGGATGGACTTGGAGCAACTCTCGCGGCGACTCGTCGCGGAACTGCAACTGGCCCTGGCTGACACTAGGCCGGCCGATTACAAGGGGGACGTCCGCAATTTGGTCGGCCCGCGCGGTCTGGCCCGGGTGCTGCAAGACCCACTCACCGTAGACGTGATGCTGGCACCGGAGAAGTTCGTTCCGGAATATGCAGCCCGACTACTCCGCGACCGCGAACCCGATGAGTCAGAGCGGCCACCTCACTTCTCGACTGCTGACCTGCCGATCACCGGAGAAATCCGCAAGGCACATCCGGACACCCAGAAGATCGTCCAACTCCTCAATAGCCGTCCGGGCCTCAAGGAGTCAGCGGTATCGCTGCTGAATGCATATTTGGATAGGGCTGTTCAGAAGGCCTTCTCGCTCGGAGTTGGACGCATTCTCGACACGATGATCAAAGTACGTGAGATCGTCGCCCGCGAAGGCAAGGAGATCATCCTTCTTGTCGAGGACTTCGCCTTGATCCAAGGCGTCCAGCGGGATCTCCTCGACGCGGTAACTGAGGCATCGATGCGGGAAGGCAAAGAGTCCATCGCGCCGATGCGTACCCTAATGGCGATCACCAGTGGGTACTTTCAGGGACTCCCGGAGACCGCGCTCACGCGTATCAACTCTGGCATCGCTTACAACCTGGACATCGTCTTTAACGAGACGGATGACGGCTCCGAGCAAATCACCGAATTCGTTGGCCGCTATCTTAATGCAGCACGGGTGGGGCGGGACATAATTGAGGCATCGCGAGGCCTCCACGTGCCGGTCAAATGCGAAAGTTGCCCCGTCAAAGCGGCCTGTCACGAGACTTTCGGTGCACTGCCTGATGGGGTAGGCCTATACCCGTTCACTCGGACGGCTCTGCGGCGACTTTCACACGCAGTCGCACCGAATGACAAACCATGGTCTTTCGTTCCCAGGGCAATGCTCAGCTCAGTGATCATTCCGCTCATGCGTGACGGGGTCGAGTGGATTCACGAGGGAACTTTCCCGGGGCCGGACTTCAACACTGCCTTCACTGTGGCTGCGAACGATCCCCGTATGCCCAATGCAGTGCGGAACTACTTCATCGACGCAGATGATCCTGAAAGAGAGCGACGGACGGCGCTACTGCAATTCTGGGCCGAGAACCCGAGCGACATCAACGGTATCCCTGCGGCAATAGCGGGTACCTTTTCCCTGCCTGCAGCCCCTGACGGCGGAATCCCTCCTCAGCCAGAGAAGACGAGGGAGACGACGGAGAATGGCACGAAAACCCCCATGTCGCCCTCCGTCCAGCGCAAGGTGGACAACATCGAGGAGTGGACACACGGCGCGAACCTCAGCCAGGATACTGCGAGCGAACTGCGTAAAGCCATCGCCCGGGCAGTTTACTTTCGGTATACATGGAACAACCCACCCGTCAAACCGTTCAGCCAGGCAGAGTCCAAGAATTGGGGATGGCCTGTCGATCAGGTCCGATCAGACTCAGTTTCAATTGAGGGTGCTACTGGCGAAAGTCAAGTGGCGACCAAGCGCAGAATTTCGTTCACACGGAACCCAAGTAACGGCGAGTTCTTTAAGAGTGTTCTGAAGTTGGTCACAAAGACCGGTAAACCTCGGGCCGAGGACACGATTCGTTTCGCAGCGCTTGCGGACAAGCACTCACTCCTTTTGCGCGAACGAGCTCAGCAGTCGATAGAGTCAACCGACGCAGATATCGTCGCCGGAATCAGGGTCAGCCTGCTGGGTGCAGTCCTGGCCGGCCGAGCCTTGCCGGGGATGAGCGAAGAAGAACTATTCTCGGCCGTTTTCCACACTGGTGACGGATGGAAACGCCAGGACTCGGTGCTGTGCTCCCCTATGTGGACGACAGCTTTGGCCGACCACCTCGCGTTGCGGCCGGACTTCGCTCTGTTCCTCCGTAGGTTGCTAGGCCGCGGGCAGGGAGCCACCGGAAAGGTATCGGTCATCGATGGCGCACGTGCTTTGCCGCTACTTCAGCGGGCCCTCGACCAGTGGGACTGGGGGTCTGCACTGGACCTTCCGAAATGGGCAAGTGCAGCAGCTCGACCGTTCGCTCGCTGGAACGATTTGCTCACCGCCCAGATGGACGTGCTCGCCAGCCTCACTAGATCCATCCCGAGCCACTACACGGGCGGGAGCATCACAGAGCTGCTCGACGAAGTGGAGGCAGCGCTCCATGATGCCCAGAGCGTCGGCCTTGGCGGCATCTCGTCCGCCAAACTGCAGCAGGTGTCGAATCTCCGCGTTCAGGTCCAAGGAATGGAGCGGAGCAGTGTGCAGCGACTTGAGCAGGACCTCAAGGCCATGTCGGAAGATTCCCCTTCGATCCGCGATCAGGTGCGTGTCGCTGGCATGCTCCGTGACGAGCGCCTCCATGCGCTGGAGGAATTCCTGCGGATCTGCGATGCGGACCTGGACGTCGTCTTGTCGGCGATGGAGCGCCGCTTGGAGGGCCAGACCAACACCAGCGCCCACGACGTGGCCGGGCTACTGAAGAGGTGGTCGAGTTTGACGAAGGATGGAGAACAGCGGGAGGGGGACGGGGCCGATGAACGCTGAGACGATCCAGGAGAAGGCTGGGCGGGTGCGTGCCGGCGCGCGGGCGATCCGTTCCGATCAGCAGAACGAGAACGAGCGGCAACGGGTCGAGAAGCGGGTCCGGGAGATCTCCGCCGAGCTTGGCAATCTGGAGGGCCACCTGCGCACGGCAGCCACACTGACAGAACGAGCAGGGCTGCGGTTCGATCTGTCCTACGTGGAGGACGGATACGCCAACCTGGCGCGGCGCGCGGAGGGAGGACTGCCGAGCAATCAGTCGTTCATAGCCGCCCAGCGGAAGCTGGCGGCCTCCTCTAGGAGACTTGCAGCCGAACTTCAGGAAGCCTGGGCCAGTTGGTCTCAAGATCAGCTCGAGGCCCTGCCGCTGGGCCGCAAGGCCATGCTCACGTCTCGGACAGACAAGGACGACGTCGAGAACCGGGTCAGGGAGCTGAAGAGCGCTCAGAACCCGAAGTCCGACGTCAACAGCGCAATGGTCACTACGTTCGCCCAGGGGTTGTCTGCCCTCAAGGAGATCTTGCACGACGTACCAGAAGTATCCGCCGATCTGGTGCGGGTGCTGGACAAGATCGATAGGGGACGCCTCGCCCTTTCCGACGTAACCGATGCGGAGATCTCGGTGCTGCGCCAGTATGGCGAGGACATCCACGTCCGGTTGACGAGAGAGGCAGGCTGACAGTCCAGATGGGTAGCGCCAGCCGTGAACTGCTCGGCCGCATCCTTAACGCACTGGAAGATCGGGAACTCCCCCTGCTCTCCTGGGGAGTTACGGGAGGGAGCCTGAGCAAGTTCGAAGTTCGGGAGGTGCTCCAGTCCTTCACGGTCAGCGATCGCGGGGCTGCTGAGATTGGAGAAGATCGCCTTCTTCGGGAGCTACTCGAGCGTGGCCTGCTCTTCGCGGTTCCGGATGCAAGTCCACTGGCCTACCGCACCAGGCTCGCAGAGGGACTGCGCCTGACCACGTCACTCCGGCAGTTGTTCGTCCCTCCGGAGTTCGCGGGAGGCTGGTGGCAGCGCTACCGACGCCTGGTAGCGGACTATCGGTTGCACGTGTCCGATCGCCGCTACCCTCGGCGTGACCTGCAGGCCGCCGAGGCGATCGAGAGCCTGGCGCAGATGCCCAACTGGACGGCCGCGCACGCGGCCGTGGCCCGGGCAGGCTGGAGCAGCTATCAACTGTCCGCGTTCCAGGTAAAGGCGGCAGACGCGGTACTGCGGGCCCTGGCCTCTGGGCGGAGCCGTGCGGTGATCGTCGGCGCCGGCACCGGTAGCGGGAAGACGCTAGCCTTCTATCTGCCGGCTTTCAGCGCGATGGCGTCGGACCGGCGCGAGGGCGTAGTGCACACACTGGCCCTCTACCCACGTGTTGAGCTGTTGCGCGACCAGCTCAAGGAAGCGGTGAAAACAGCACTCGAGACCGCCAGCGCGATGCCCGGTGGCCGTCCGGTCCGGATCGGAGTCTTGTACGGGAGGACCCCGCAAGCACTCTGGGCGCTTAGGGACCCGCATTGGCGCGGCGCGTGGGAGACGTCCAGAGACGGGCTCGTATGTCCCTATCTGGCCTGCCCAGCGTGCGAGACCGGGAAAATGGTCTGGAGCACGAAACATGCCGAGGCCAAGCGCGAGATCCTGAGCTGCGCGGACTGCGGGAAGGCGCTGCCCGAGGGCATCATCGCGCTCACCAGGGACTCGCTCCGCCAGGACATCCCGAAGCTCCTCTTCACCACCACGGAGATGCTTAACCGGAACACCGCCGGTTCCCTACTGGGAGGGGTGCTGGGCTGGCGCGCTGGCAACGGGCCCCGGCTGGTCCTGCTCGATGAGGCCCATACCTACAGTGGAGCCGCCGGTGCCCAGACCGCGCTGCTGCTGCGGCGCTGGCGGTTCGCCCGGCGAAGGCCAGTGACCTTCGTCGGTCTGAGCGCAACATTGCAGCAAGCCGAGCGCTTCATGGGGCAGTTGACCTGTCTGCCGGGGGACAGTGTCGAACTGATCGAACCGCGGCCGGAGGAGATGGAGCACGAGGGACGGGAGTACTCCCTCGTCCTGCGTGGCGACCCGGTATCAGGGGTCAGCCTCTTGTCGGTGTCAATCCAGACGGCGATGCTCTACGGACGGCTGCTGGACCACCACAGCCAGGCTCCCACAGGCACGTCGCTGTTCGGGACAACGGGATTCGCGTTCACCGACGATTTGGACGTCACGAATCGTCTATACAACATTCTACGCGAGGCTGAGGGCGGTCAGTACGGTCAAGGTGCCTATCCGAGGTTTAAGCGGAATGGCCGGGTCCTTGCAGCGCTCCGGGCGCCGGAGCACGAGCAGCATCACAAGCGCTACCGCGACGGGCAGTCTTGGGACCTCCCCGTACGGCTCGGGCACAACCTCCACGAAAGCCTCAGGCAGGCGCCGCTGATCATCGGACGCACCTCCTCCCAGGACACCGGTTTTGACAACAATGCCAACCTCGTGGTGGCCACAGCCTCCCTCGAAGTGGGCTTCAACGACACCAGAGTCGGTCTGGTCATCCAGCACAAGGCTCCGCACGACCCAGCGTCGTTCCTGCAGCGCCGCGGCCGGGCCGGCCGTGAACGCGGCACACGCCCGACGACCGTCGTCGTCCTGTCCGACTTCGGCCGAGACGGCCTCGCCTACCGCGCCTACGACTCCCTGTTCTCGCCCGAGGTGGCCGCGCGGTCTCTTCCGGTCGGCAATCGGCACGTCATCAAGATCCAGGGCGCCCAGGCCTTCGTGGACTGGCTGAACACGCTGCTCGGGAATGACGGTATCTATCGGGACGCCAGGGAAGTCATCGGCAGGGCGGGAACGCCGAAGAAGGACGACCAGCCGGTGACCGCACGCCTCAGCGGATGGCTGCAGCAATTGCTGGCCGGTGACGGCGGCCTGCTCAGAAGCCTGCGTAACCATCTCTCCGCCGCACTGCGGCTAGATCCGGCCGAGACGCAGGCGCTGCTCTGGGAGCAGCCCCGGTCCGTAATGCTCGCGGTCGCCCCAAGCGTGCTGCGCCGCCTTCAAGCCGGGTCCACGCCTGTCCGGCACGACCCCGGGGCATCGCCCAGTTCCTTCATGCCCGAGTTCGTCACCAAGACCTTGTTCGCCTCGCTCAACGTGCCCGAGGTCGAATTCCGTCTGCCGTTCTCCAACAAGTCCGAGTCTCTGCCGATCGCCCAAGCGCTTCGAGAGGCGGTCCCCGGCAAGGTTAGTCGCCGCTACGGCTATGCGGACACCCGGCACAGCACCTGGGTGCCAGTCTCCCCGGGGGATAGCCGCCTGGACATCAGGTCGTTTATCGAGGAGGGCGTGCCGCAGGACGACTGGGATACCGGCATCCCGGACATCGGCGTGGTTTCCGTCGTGCGCCCCTACAGGATTCGCCTGACGCAGCCCGACCCCACTGTCGGCGACCGCTCGCAGGGTTTCCCAACGTGGTCGACCCAGATCGCTCTAGACTCGGCTAAACCGCCCACCTCTGTCGATACCCCACAGTCCACGGCCTGGAAGGATACGGTCACTGGAGTCGGATTTGCGACCCATGCTGACGGCAATCCGGTGGAAGTTCGCCGGATGACCCTGGGGGCTTCCGGCAACATCGTCCATGGCTACTCCGGCCAGGTCTCGCCCTACAGCGTCGCTTACGAGCAGGACGGCCAACGAGTCGCTCTTGGCTTCTCACTCACCGTCGATGCACTGACCTTCGAGGTCGCCCCGCTGGATGTGGAGCTGCATCGGGTACGGGAGCACTTGGAGAGTCCGCAGTGGCGGGCCAAGTCATTCGCCCAGTGCGTTGCCGAGGATCCGAGGCTGACCGCGCAGGCGAACGTCTTCCAACTCGGCTGGCTCTCCCTGGTATATCTATCGGCGTTCACCTTGCACAGCTTGAAGGGAGCCACCCCACAGGACGCACACGGCGCGCTATCGCGCGGTGCCTGGGGTGACGAAGTCCCACAGATCATCAAACTCTTGTACCGGCAGAGCCAGGAGCAGCAGGACGAGGAGCAGGACGGCGGACCGGTCGCGCGCGTCGTCGCGGACCTGCAGTACCTGAGTGACCAGCCCCAGGTATGCGCTGCCCTTGACGACCTCGCGACCCTGCTCTTCTCCGATCACATTGTCGAACGCACCGCGATACTTGCCCAGCGCGCCTACCGGGACACCTTCGCCGCGGCGGCGCTGGAGGCCGTGCTGCGGATCTGCCCGGACGCACAGGATGGCGACCTCACCATCGACGTTGTGCCTGGGCAGACCGGTGCCCCCGATAAGGTGTGGATCACCGAGACGTCCATCGGCGGCCTCGGACTCGTCGAGACTGCGGCAGGCAGGTACGCCGAGGATCCGCGGCGGTTCTGGAACCTCATGGGCGCGGCGCTGCGCCCGAACGCGTTCGAGCAGACCGACCACCGTCTGACCCGCGTCCTGCGGCATGTCATCGATGACGAGCCTGAAGGGGATCTCGCGCAAGCCATGGCCGATCTGCGGAATGCCAAGGAGTCGGCGAAGGCAGCCAAGGCACTGGGCGACCTGCGCCGCGCATGGTCCCGGTTCGATGGACCGCCCCGGCACAGCGAAGTCGCCGCCCTGGCGACCCGACTGCTGCGGCCTGGCTCCGGCCCGCAGACCGACAGGATTGCGCGTGCGCTGCTCGCCGAGTGGGACCGGATCGAGCAGCGTACGGGCGTCGAGGTGGACGCCCGCGTCGTGGCGTACACGGCGGGCGAAGGGCTCTTAGATGTCCCCGGCAACATGAGTGCCGATCAGGTCTTTGGCATTCTGTGGCCGCGTGGCGACGCCGCCCGCAACCACCACCTGCAGGTCTACCAGCCCTATCGCGACGGTGGCAGCCCTGTGGTTCTGGACCGCCTAATCGCCGCTGCGGTCCACGCCGAGGAACTGCCCAAGATTGACGTCATGTTGTCGGAGTGGGTGGAGCGATACCAGGAGCTGCTGGCCGTGCACGGCACCGTCGACCTCGTCTGTCCGCTCGCCGACCCTGCGGTCCTTCGCGACGCGCTGTTGCGGGTGCCACTGATCCCGGTGGACCGAGGCGTGCTGCGGCTGTTCGGCATGGTGGAACGAGTCTCCCGCAACAGCAACTCCGTGCTTGTCAAGGTGGTCCTCAAGGAGGCGGAGCAGTGAGCGGCGCCCTTCCGACGACCCGCACCGTACGGACCGGTCGGCGCTCCGGACTGACGGCAGACGCGCTGATCCGGACAGCACTGCTCGCTGAGCTCGCGGCGCCATCCCTCGACCGTGTCGTGTGGGTGGTCTCGGCCTGGATCAGCGACATCGATCTGCTCGACAACTCCGACGGGGCCTTCGACTACCTGCTCGGCGATGACCCGCGGGAACGATGCCGTCTGTCCGACCTCCTGCTGCTCATCGCCGCTGCGGGCACTCCGGTCCACATCGTGACCCGACCCGAACCGTCGAACCAGGATTTCCTCGCGCGACTGCGAGTGGGCAGCAGCTACCCAGCTGACGTCAACGTCGTTTGCGACCCACGAGTCCACGAGAAGACCCTGTGCGGCTCCGACTGGATGCTCAGCGGGTCGATGAACTTCACCCGCAGCGGCCTGACGGCCAGCAAGGAACAGATCACGTACACCACCGACATCGCCCAGGTGGCACAGGCGGTGCAGGAGTTGGAGGATGAGTGGGTGAGCCGCCCATGACGGGGCAGCCGACCGCGCAGGAGCGCCTGCATCAGTTTGTGGACTTCTTCCTGGACCCCACGCACAATGTGGCCGGCCGGTGGCCGGAGACCCTGACCCTGCTACGCGACGCCGCCCTCGGCGACGGCCCAGCCCCGATCGTCCTGCCCCGGCTTACCGAGGATGAGAAGTTCCGGCTCTACGTCATCGCGCGAAGCCCGCAGAACACTACTCAGGTGCGCGATCTACTGGCTGCGTTCGTCGGTGCGTCCTTCGCGGCTCGAGGTGATACCTCACCGGCCCGACTGGACGACCGCGATCCGGTGGACCGGCGGGTGAGCGACAAATTTGGTCCGAACAGCACCTTCATAGTCCGCGTCGACACCACGCCAGCCCGTAAACGCCTTCGGGAAGCGGCCGAACTAATGATCCGTGCGGTCAACGCTGCCCCCCACCGCGACTGGACCACGCCGCGGTCGCTGAGCAGGCTACTCGCAGACTTCGAGGCCGCTCTGCTCGGCGGCTCGCCGCAGACCGCTGAGGCACTCCTAGAGCAGATCGCTCATCGAGGCGGGTTGTCGCCGGCGAACCTGATCGGTCTTCGAGTCAAACTGCTATCGGTCTGCGGCCAGGACACCGACCTGCTCGCCCTAACCGGACTGGACCGCGCGCTACTCCTCGACCCGCCGCGAGAAGTCAAGGAGCACGTCCTGGCCGCCGTCTACGGGGTGATGGTCGGGCCGGTGCTGGAGTCCGAAGACCTCGCGGGGGCAGCACGAGCTCTCGCGGATCCGCGAGTCCCGCGTAATCTGCCGACGGCCGAGGACCCCCTGCGCCATGGCGACGCCGCTGTCGCGGTGCTCCTCGTAGCGCTCCATGGCCAGGGTGAAACTGCTCGGTTGGCCAAGGCGGTCCGTATGCTCGACACCGCGGGACGTGGAGAGGCCATCCCAGCAGTGATCCGCTCTGTAGTCGACGCTCAGGGTGCCAAGATCGCCGAAGCAAGCCTCCCTGGGAGCCCGACCGAGCGTGTCGAGTTGAATGTGCAGCAGGCACCCTCGCCGGCTGAGAAATCGGGCTCGCAGGAGTCTGAGGAGGAATCTGCCCCGGCGCTGCCGCTTGAGTCCTGGGCGGACCTCATCGAAGCGGTGGTCGAAGGCGAGCGCGCCGCCTATGACCGGGCACGTGCCGTTGACGCGGGGAGCGACGAGGGCTGGCCTGTCAACGCGGCCGATGACGTGCGCATTGCGGGGTGCCTGTCCACCTGCGGGGACGAGCAGTACGAGCGGCTCTGGCACATTGCCTTCGCCCCTTTCCTCAAGGGGCTGCTCGATAGCCGGGAATCGATGCCGAAGACGATGGAGCAGATTATCGTCAGCTCGGCGGGTCATCGACGGGATCCTACGGGTCTGACGGTCCTCGGCCTGCTGCTCACACTGGCGCTGCGCTCGGCGCCCAGTGCGTCCGAGTACCGCGAACTCCTTGAGCATGTCGCCTTGATGGCGGACCAGTGGGTGTGTCCAGAGACCGCCGAACAGGCTCTGGATTACGTTGACCTGCTACTGGCCTATGCGTCGCCAGACGCCGATGCGCGCGCCGAGTGCGCCATGGAACTGCTGGTGCCGCTGGTCGGACGAGCCGTACGACTAGGTCCCGCACTGCTCGACGTCGCCCGCTCCCTGACTGACGAACTCGAACTCGGCGATCTGGGCTGGCCGGCGATCGATAAGCAGCAGAGCCAAAAGCCTGCGCTGTCTCAAGCAAAGGCTCTGATCTACGGCCTGGATACGAAGGTCCTGTCGCGTGTCAAGCAACTGACCGAGAAGCAGTATCCGCAGGTAAGTGTGACGACGGCCTCGGACAAGGTCGGATCGTCAGCCCTGCGCCAGAAAGTACGCGGAGCGGACCTGATCGTGATGATCACTCAGTGCGCAACACACGCTGCCACTGGCTTCATCGGACAGCACGCGAAACGCGGCAGCGACATCGTCTATCCGGACGGGGGCGGGTCGGCCTCGGCGTACCGGGCCTTGGTCAGGGCTCTGACCCCAGAGCAGGAGGAGGACGCGGAGGCCTGACATCGCTGGGCGCCACGGCAGCTGTGACATTGTCTACAACGTCGCACGAACCAGTCTCGACCTTAGCCACACCCGCCCCTGGGCTGGGCAGCCGCCACGACAACTCCCCGAGCCACCGCTATCGTCTGACGAGTGCTCGCAAATAACTGCTCAGCAGCCGCACGTCGTTGGAAGTGTTCTGCAGGCCATTCCAGTTGCGCTCCTCTCCGTCTGCGAAGGTCCATGTGCCGGACGTCCAGGCCACGTGCTCTTCCAGTCCTCGCAGCTTGGCGCGGACATCATCCCAGTTGACCTTGTCGAAGGGGACGTCGGCGGTGAGCCGGTCCATGACGAAGCCCATGGCCTGGATGCCTACACCGTGGGTCAGCCTGGACTCCTTCGGCGGCTTCTCCCACGCTTCGCGGAAGATGCTTGCTACCGGCGTCCAGAAGGCAAGCAGATGGGCCAGCATCCGCTCTTCGTCCCCGGTGCCGTCGGTCGCGTTGCGGTACTGGTACAGGGCACCCTCGTAGATGCTGTGCTCCAGCATCTTCAGGACGCTGTTGTCCTTGATGTTGCCGGTGGGTGACGTCGGGCTGCTGATCCTTCCGCTGAAGGGGCCGTCACCCATGTTCAGCAGGACCATGATCCTTGCGGCAAGTTGGCGACGCGCGTACGAGCGCGGCAGTTGGCCGGTGGTCTCGGGCAGGAGCTCGTACACCAGGCCCTTGGGGAGCGGCTTGGTCGTGTTGACCAAGATGAACTGCGACCTTTGCTCTTCTTGCCCGGCAGCGATGAAGCCGACGGCGGCGATGGGGAACTCATCGACGTCGGCGTCCCTGATGGCCGCGCTGCGCTGCTGTCCATCCACGAGCCAGGCCGGCTTGTCCTCATCGGCCAGTGACTCATCGATGGGAATGATCAACTCGCCGGGGATGGAGTAGGGCACGTCGCCGGCGCGCACCGCGGGTTCGAACCTCACGCGCTCGTCGAATGCGAGGACCAGGGCGTTGGGAAGCATCGCCCCCTCGGACTCGAGGTAGCGGCGGATGGAGCGGATGTGGCTGAGGACCTCGGGCCGCTGGTAGCCCCGCAACCGCTTCTGGCCGTCACGGCGAATGCGGGAGACAGCGGTGAAGTCGTGCAGTTTCTTGCCGTCGACAGCGAAGCAGTAGATCTCCTTGCTGCCCTGGACGATCTTGAGGGCGGGGAGTCGCAGCTCGTAGCGGTCGGCCACATCATCTCCTGTTGTGACTAGTACGTGGGCAATGCGCGGGTTTGGCGGCTACACGAAAGCCAGCTTGCTCATTTTCGCCTCGAGGACAGTCATGTTATGGAAGCCGCGTCGCTTGTTGCGCTCCGACCCCCGGAAGATGACCATCTCGATCTTGTGCTCCCTACACAAAGCGCAGGGACAGTCCTTCCAAGGTCGATCAATCAGGGTTGGCCTGCATCGTTTTTCTAGTTGCTCCACCTTCTTCTCGTCGCCCAGGAGCGCCTGGTAAGTACACAGGGCCTCCATGACCTCGTCGACCTCTGCCTCGCCCTTGTCATACTTGCGCAGCAACCGGAGGCACTCTCGCTCGGCCTTGATGGCGGCCGCTTGTGAGACGACGCCGGCGAGAACCAGTCGCTTCAGCGTTGGGTTGCCGTCGACCTGCGGGACTCGGATAGCGGTGTAGGCTCTCTCGGCGGTGTGGTAGTTATTGCGCTCGTCCATAAAAGCCTGACGAAAGGCCGAGGTGCTGTCGAAGCTGCCGACGTAGTACTTGGCGAACTCTTTCATGCTGTCAACGCGCGTGATCCCGAGCAGGTGGAAATCGACACCGGTTTCACGGACTGTGGCGATCTTTTTGAGGCAAGCAACGATCTCGTGCGTCTTCAAAGGGACCATACCGCCCAGGGCGATGCGCTTGTATCCCATTTCCTGAAGACGGGTGACGCTGTCCGCGTAGCTAGCCGGACTCCACCCCTGAGCGGCGCCGACCGGCTCGAATCCTTGTTCTCCGTTCAGGACGTTTGCGTTGCGCTTCTGAACTGCAGCAATAAACTTTTCCGCCAACTCCAGGGAAACCTCACGGCGCTTTACCCAGGAAGGGTCGACATCCTCATCTGTAGGGTTGTAGCCGAAGATCACATGATCGATGCTGATCCCTGAATCAAATTGGCATCCGAGGTAAAAGTCGAGGACTTGCTCAACGGAATAGGGTGGGCGCTCCTCGTCGATGTAGTTGAATGCCCCACAGTCTCCAAGGCTTCGCATCGACTTGGGAATCCTGAAGAACTCTCGTACGCCTAGACGGTAGAGGCGTTCGCGCTGCGGTGCACTGTATTTCCCGGCTCCCTTCGCCGACCCGTCGACGATGGGTTTGCTTACCAGGATCCCATCGTACGGCGCCGGCGTGACCGCTTGGTGGGCGTAGAGATCGTCTCGCTGCCGAACCCGGTACGGGGAGTGCTCGTCGTTGATGAAGTCGTACGTAGGGCTAACTTGATCCTGACTGTCCGGGAAATAGAACTTCACGACGCGCTCATCCTTGACTGAAGATAGATTCGGATCAAGAGGTTCGACAGGGTGCTGATATGACGGGGCAAGTTCTGGAGCTCGTTCCAGGATGTGTTTAGCTCCGGCCACCGCCCCTTAGTCCAGCGGCAGTAGGGCTCGACCAGCGCCAGTTCTGCCATGGCCTTGTCGTATGCGTCCTTCGATCCGATATCGGCTACAGTCAGCACTCGGTCCATGACGCGGTCCATGAGGCGTCCCATCGACCGGATCCCGACCCCATGCATGAGCCTGCTCTTGGTGGGTGGTAGCCCCCATGCATCCGGGAAGGTGTCTTTGACAGCTGTCCAATACACGACGAGAACCTGTCGCATCGCGGCCGTATCCGTCGTCCCGTTGGAGAGGTTCTTGTAGGGAAAGAGGACCCCGGCAGGGGAAAGTGACTCTTCGATAGCGGAGATGAGACTGTTGTCCTTGACAACAGCGTCAGATTTCTTGTCGCCTATCGTTGATGCCTGCTTGATCAGCCCTTTGAATGGTGAATCACTGTCCTGATTGAGGGCCGTAACGAGAGTAGAGGGAAGTTTACGTGCAGACAGCTTGGTAGGCAACTTGGTGTTGACCTCGGGTAGAAGTTCCGCCACCAGGGCGGTGGGAAGGGGGAAAACCGTGTTCACCCGAAGGAACTGGTCACGCTGAATTTCGAGATCTTCGCTGACAAATCCGGCAATGGTTACAGGGAGCTTCGAACGCTTGGTGCGTGCGAGAGCGAGGCTGCGCTGTTGGCCGTCCACGATGAGTGCGGGGCGGGGTGCGTCCCGCGAGTTGGGGAGCGGGATCTCGATGGTGCCGATCGTCGCCAAGCCATCAGTGCTGTTTGGGCCTCTGCTGCCTTTGAACCGAACCGACAAGGGGAGGGCAAGAATGAGGCCGTTCGGGAACAGGACCTCTTCGCTGTCCAGGTAGTCTAGGATCTGTTTGACGTGCTGCTTCTTCTCAGGCCGCTGGTAGCCGAGCAGTTCCCCAGCCTCGTCGCGGGAGATTCGGGCGATGTCGGCTACCTGATCCACCTCTCCGGCTTCCAGAGCGAACAGGTAGAGGGGGATGTTGGGGTTCTGCTCGATGCGGAGGGCTCTACGCTTGATGATGTTCTCGGCCACTGTCACCCCACTGTCTGGGAGTACAGGTTGGCGAAGCGACTCTGCTCGCATGCTCGACCTCCGTCCCGGAGAAGGCGCAGAAGTTGCGTCCGCGAGCTGGCTGGCCGAGACGCGACCTGCTGTCTGATGAAGGCAATGACTTCGTCATCGGTCATGGGCGTGCGGTTGTGCTTCTCCAGCTTCGATGCGCCTGCCGCCCACTTCGTCCATGAGTCGACGGTGGCCGGGGAGGTGAGCTGACGGTCCTGGCAGTGCTGGAACCACGAGGTGGCCATGCGCACGTTCAAGCTCGTCAGCGTGCCGCCCAACGAGCGTCTCAGCCCGGCATCGGCCGGGACTCGGTGGACGTCGGCGACCTCGTCCACCCCTCCGAAGAGCAACGCCTCGCTGGCGACCGCAGCTAGGGCGTATAGCTCCGCGTCCATAGCCCTGGCGTAGACCTCGGAGAGCACCATCAGGACTGGACCAGCCTTGCCAAGCTCGGGAAGCGTTGCCCGGCCAGTTCCTACCTGGAGATGACCCCACCACTGAGCACAACCAGCTGCCGTCGATGCCACTGAGTCAGCGTGTCGTGTACTGAATGTCGCTGCGTACGACGGGGCTGGCGCAGACACTGGCTGGAGGCCGAGGCCGGCAGATGCCACCCACAGATCCACTTCGAACCCGGCCTTAGAGGCCGCTACGCACAGGCACTGCACCTGTGTCCAGTGGTCACCACGGTAGAGGTCGGTGAGCGCGTGCGTGCAAGCGGCGCTCCCGACTCGCTCTTGCCAGATTGCCGCACGGCGCTCAACGCTCCCGGTCGGGAGCAGTCTCGCGTGCAGCGAGGTCTCTGGCAGAACCGCCTTGCGGTCCGTGCACGTGACCACCAACGAAAGTCGCGTCACTCGGATCCGCTCCCCATGCCAATAACTCGCAGCCTGTTGGACGGTACTCTACATGCTAGTATCCGGGCTGGTCTTCACCCGTACACAGGCACCTAACTGGGGAGCAGGACATGGCAGAGCGTCCCGCGATCGTTCTACTCAGCGGCGGGCTGGACTCATCAACTGTCCTTGCGATCACCAAGGACCGGGGCTACACACCGTACGCGCTGAGCTTCCGCTACGGGCAACGGCACAGCGTGGAGCTTGAGGCCGCGAAGCGGGTGGCCGCGGCGCAGGGGGTTGCACGCCACGTCGTCGCGGACATCGACCTGCGAGTTTTCGGCGGCTCTGCCCTCACGTCGGACATCGACGTTCCGAAGCACGAGTCTCTGGACGACGCCGGCGCCAGAGAGACCGGCAGCAGCGTGCCCGTCACATACGTGCCCGCACGCAACACGATCTTCCTGTCCTTCGCGCTTGCCTACGCGGAGACGGTCGGGGCGAGCGACATCTTCACGGGGGTGACCGCGGTCGACTACAGCGGTTACCCGGACTGCCGTCCCGAGTACATGGAGGCCTACGAGCGCATGGCCAATCTCGCCACCCGCGCAGGCGTCGAAGGCACCCAGCGGCTCAAGCTCCACTCGCCGCTCATCTCCATGTCCAAGGCCGACATCATCCGCGAGGGCCTGCGGCTCGGTGTGGACTACTCCCTGACGTCCTCCTGCTACGACCCGAATGAGCAGGGACGAGCCTGCGGTCACTGCGAGACGTGCCTACTTCGCCTCAAGGGCTTCGCGGAGGCCGGCGTCACCGACTCGGTGCAGTATCAGGGCGCTTGAGAATGACCTACTTGGTCAAAGAGATCTTCTACACCCTGCAAGGCGAAGGGAACTATGCAGGCCGCCCCGCCGTGTTCTGCCGCTTCTCCCGGTGCAATCTGTGGACAGGCCTGGAGAAAGATCGACATCGTGCGATCTGCCAGTTCTGTGACACGGACTTCGTTGGAACTGACGGCGAGGGTGGGGGCCGGTTCCGGAGCCCAGATGACCTTGCGGGAGCCGTCGAGCAGGCATGGCCCTCCTCCTCCGGCGAGTACCGGTTCGTGGTGTGCACCGGGGGTGAACCGCTCCTGCAACTCGATAAAGCAGCCATCGACGCACTGCATGCCCGGGGCTTCGAAGTAGCGGTCGAGACGAACGGCACCCGCGTACCTCCGATGGGTATCGATTGGATCTGCGTGAGCCCCAAGATCGGCTCTGATCTGGTCGTCACCAGCGGGGATGAATTGAAGCTGGTCTACCCACAGTCGGGCGGTGATCCACGCCAGTTCGAACGCCTGAACTTTCGGAACTTCCGCCTACAGCCCATGGACGGACCGGACGTTGAGGCCAACACGAGGGCGACGGTCGAGTACTGCATGAAGAACCCGCGCTGGATCCTCTCTCTCCAGACGCACAAGTATCTGGGAATTCAGTAATGGAAATCTTCCGCGAGTTCACGTTCGAAGCAGCCCACCGCCTGCCCAACGTGCCCGAAGACCACAAGTGCGCACGTCTGCACGGCCACTCCTACAAGGTCATCGTCCATGTCAACGCCCCGGTCGACCCCGAGGCGGGATGGGTCATGGACTTCGGCGATCTTAAGAAGGCCTTCAAGCCTCTCCATGCGCAACTCGATCACTACTACCTCAACGACATCGAAGGGCTGGAGAACCCGACGAGCGAGGTCCTCGCACATTGGATCTGGGAACGGCTGAAGCCAACCTTGCCCGACCTCTCTGCGCTCACAGTTCGGGAGACATGCACGTCAGGCTGCACCTACCGGGGCGAGTGACCGATGCACGACATCCAGAGCGAGATCGATTCCCGCGGGATCGAGATCGACGACGTCGGCATCAGCGGCTTGCGCTACCCGCTGTACTTCGAAGACGGTCACCTCCGCCAGGAGGGCATCGCGGAGATCGAGGTGACGGTGCGGCTACAGGCCGATCGGCGTGGCACCCACATGAGCCGCATGGTCGCCCTGGCGCACGAGCGCCTCCGCCGGTTCGATCCGCGCAAACTGCCGCAGGTTCTCAAAATCGGTGCCGACCAGCTCGACGCGCCAGCCTTGGCGGTAAGGATCGACGTCCCTTTGAGCACCACGGTGGTCGCGCCGGCGAGCGGCTCCCAATCGTGGCAAGTCCACGACGTCCGCTTCGAAGGCTGCTGGGACAACGGCGCTACCGTGGTAGCCACGTCAGTCGCGACCGAGGTGACCAGTCTGTGCCCATGCTCGAAGGCCATCTCGGACTACGGGGCCCACAACCAGCGAAGCCGTGTGTCGCTGTCCGTGACTGGACGTGGGGAAAATCCCTATCCACTCACGGTGCATGAAGCCGTGCGTCTACTGGAGCAGTGCGCCTCAGCGCCTGTTGTACCCCTGGTAAAGCGACCGGACGAACGCTTGCTGACAATGCAAGCATATGATCACCCGGTGTTCGTCGAGGACATGGCGCGCGATATCAGCCAGGCTTGCCGTGCTCGAGGGCTGGCCCATTCGGTGCGCGTACGCAACCTTGAGAGCATCCACAGCCATGACGCTGTCGCCCGCGTCTCCGGTTGACGCCTGCCAGACGGCACTTGGCCTCACAATCAAGAGGCGGGGCAGTGAGGGGTGGGCTTCGCAATTTGGAGTTCCATATCCGTCGGCGACCCAGGTCCCAACGATGATCGACCGCACAGTGCGCTGGGCATCAGGACGTGCGGGTCTTCCGCCACCATTGCGGAGATCTTCAAGGCAAAGGAAGACACAGATGACCAGGCCTTCGAGGAGCTGATCGCCTTTCGCGCCGCTCACTGGCTGGCGGCCTTCGACATCGTCGACGCCGACCGCGGCTCCCTCACCGGCCAGAAGACCGACGACGACGGAACCAAGGCGGAACGCGTCCGGCGCACGGTGAACAACAGCCTCATGGCCTGCGTAAGCAGCGCAGGAGGGCCGTCGGTCTTTCTCCGCGAAATCGCCTCGTCCATGGACGAGGAGGATCGCAGGCCCAGAAAAGTAGACAACCAGGGGAAGCCGTACGACGGGCTCGCCACCAGGACATGGTTCAACCGGACCTTTCCCAAGGAGGACGGGACACGCAGCTTCAAGCGACTAAGTGAGGGCGGTGCGGCCGACGCAGCTCCCCTCCCGGGAACCGAGCGTCCCAACGAGAACGGCACCGACCCGACCCGCATTGATCCAGTGGAGGAGACCCCGAAACAGGCCGCAGGACGGCTCGCCCAAGACCTCGGCAAGGGTGTCGGCGATGTGAAATCGCTCGCCAGGGACCTCAACGAGTTGGTGGCTCAGCTCAACGACCAAGCGAAGGAGGCGGGCATGGATCACCCCCTCAGCGAGCAGGCCGACGCCGCAGCCCTCGGACTCACTCACTCCCTCGGGGTGTTCCGCGAGCTGCCAGAGCAGATCCAGTCGATGGCCAAGCCCGAATGAGACCTCACCTGAAGGCTGTCCGTAAATCGATCTTCGGATGGTGGGCGGTCTGGCAGAAACCATAGTGCTTGGGTCCTGGCGGCCAGGTCAGAAAGAGTGACCTCCACGCGGGCAGTGGTGGTCCCGTGTACACGCGGGCATAGCCACTCAGCTCACGGGACTCGCCGACCGCACCCACGCATCAACCGGCCGGCGCCTGATTTCCTACCGTCTCAGCTCCCCGGCCATCAGAGAACCGCTCGCTGGAGCGAGCCTCAAGTCGCACGGCACCGGAGGAACGCTCCCCCTCGGCCCGAACCGCGGCCACCAGCACCCGGGACTTCTTCGCCCCGACACCCAGACGCTTCCTGAGCGTCTCAGCCGAGATGGGCCGTTGCCGCTCTCTCCGGTGACGGGCATCCTCTTGCAACGCACGCCGCAGTACCTCCCAGTCCTCGTGCGCCCGCCCCTTGCGCTGCCTGCCGTCCCGCTGCTCAGAGGTGGATCGCACCCTTTTGGACGCCGAAGGTGAAACCTTGGGCAACTCTGCGCCGGCCGCCTCGACAACTACACCATCCGCGCTGCTGATGGCCTTCAGCAGGCCGGGGCCGACCTCAGCCCAGCCGATCAGCAGCAGTGGGCCGACGGCGTCGAAGGCGGCCCTGCCGTAAGCGCCGGTCAGCAGGGGTTCGGTGACATTCAACGCCAGTGTCGTCACGCTAGCCAGGATCAGCAGCCTGCGGGCTGGGCGGATCTGCTCGCGCGGAGCGCCGTTAAGCGCCAGGTACCGCACGCCCAGCAACAGCCCGAGCACCGAGAGGTCTACAGCGGGCGCCACCAGAGGCGCCACGTACGCCGGAACGCCCAACCGCAGGCCCAGGGCCAGCACGTTGCCGAACCCAAACAGGAACGTCAGCCCAATCACCGTCGCCATGATCAGGGTCACGCAGCGCATCGCAACCTTGTGCTCGATGGACTTCCTCGACCCGGCCGCGCCGTGCGACGATATCGGAGAAGTCATTTCGCTTCCCCCCTGAGCGCCTCAGGATGGAACCGCCCTTCGATGACGAGACGGCCAGCCTGAACGCGCTGGTCAGGGCGGTGACCATCTGTGTAGTTTCCCCCAAGGGAACCAGCCTCAGAGGCAAACCACACGCCGTCAACTCCTCGCCGATGAGGCAGCCCACCGCCGCGCGCTGACATCGGCTGCATGTATTTTCCGCACTCGCCCTCCGCACTGGACTCCACAAGGCGAACTCCTCGGCCTCCGCTGCGGAAGACCACGACCTTGACCCGGGAACCGCCGCAATCCGCCGAACCTTGCAGCGCACCAGCGGAGGCGGGCTGACCACGCTGCCCACCAAGACACATGCCGCTGAGCGCCGCATCGCTCTCCCTGCCTGCTGCGGCCAGCCGTTGAAGTGCCATCACGCAGCGTGGCCGCGTGCCTGACGTACTGGCTCGACGCTGTCGCCGTCCACCAGCTCCGCGAGAACACCCACACCCGCTACACCGCCGCCACCCGGCTCTACCTCATCCCCGGCCTCGGACGAAAGAAGCTCGGCAAGCTCACCGCCAAGGACGTCCGCACCGGCACACCCCGGCCCCGCGGCTTCGAACCCCTCACTGCGGAGGAAGCGCGTGAGTTCCTGGCCGCCGCCAGCGGTCACCGGTTACAGGCGCTGTTCGAACTCGCTCTGCACACCGGGCTCCGCCAGCGCGAACTCCTCGGCCTGCGCTGGGAAGACCTCGACCTCGCCGGCGGAGTTGCCGGCATCCGACGCACCCTCCAGCGCACCAACTCGGCGGCCTGACCGCCCTGCCGACCAAGACACCCAGAGTTCGGAACGGCGGATCGCACTGCCCATGCCGTGCCTGCGCTCCCTCGAACAGCACCGCGACCAACAGCGCCATGAACGCGAAGCGGCAGGCACCGGCTGAAAGGACAACGGCTACGTCTTCACCCGGCCCGACGACGGCGACGACCCGCCGCGTTATGCAGTCCTCGTCCGCTGACGTTGCCGTCAGCTACTGCTGTCAGACGCCCCAGAAGCCCCAGCCTAGTCATGGTTCGGGTAGGGCTTCTGGGGCGCAGAGACCCGACGAGATTACTCGGAACTGTGCAAGCGCTCCGTTCTCAAGAAAGTGTCCAGTTCATCGAATAGAATGGTGACAGCTTTCGAACTCTCTTCACGCATAGCCGCCACCCAGAAGTCGTTTCCCGAATCAGGATAGGCGATTCTGACCAGCAATACCGGCAGCGCAAGATTTGCGCCGAGCCCCGACTTAGTCGCCAGCCATTCCCGGAACCCTTCCAGGAATCGCCAATCAGTCGCCGCGTCAATGCCCGTAAGAAACGCAACCATTTCACCGAGCGTGCTGACCCCGTACGCGCGGGGACGCCTACGCACGTCGGCTAGCCGTTCATGCAGCTCCATAGCTCCATCCGCTACCTGGGAGCCGGATTGAAGACAAGATCATCACCATACTCCCAATTTGCTCGATAGTCGGCGATTGATTCGCCGTATCTTCCTGTGGTCGCATCGAATACTCGACCATCCTTCACGACGACATCGTGATAATTCCAGCCGCTGTCGACACCGCGATACTTACCCAACTGGGGCGCACCGTATCGGTCCGTTATCCGCATGATGTCACCGCCGATGACCGACTGAATATGGTCGGCTACCTTCTCACATCCGCCGGTTCCGCATACTTGCGCTGCCGTTTTAGGCTTCCAGTCGTCTCCCAGGTCGGGGCCACAACCTGAATTATGAACCAGAACCGGGGTGTCGCCAACGAGCACATAGTACGTGTGTTTGTCGTTGACGGTCAGGTTGTAGACGGTGGTTTGGGTG
>NZ_JACBXC010000060.1 GCF_013870535.1 Streptomyces phytophilus
GGCCCGCGCCGTCGCCCCCGCCGGACCGCGGCCCGTCCGTTTGGTCCGTCATGCCTGAACTGCCCCCGCCCCGTATCGCCCTGAAACGCCGTCCCGCAACCGAAGACAGTCTAAATAGGCTCGGGGTTGTGCGGCGGGTAGGCTCCGGGAACATACGTACGGTGCCGGGGGGTGCCGAGGAGGGGCCCGTCTTGAGAGTTCTGCATGTCGTCACGCTGCACACGCCCACGAACGACTTCGGCGGGCCCACGCGCGTCGCGCTCAACCTGTCCAAGGGGCTGCGGGCCCGGGACGTCGACTCGCGCATCGCCACCCTCGGCGACGGCTTCGACGGACCGCTGCCCCGCGACATCGACGGCGTGCCCGCGTTCATGTACCAGGCCAAGCACGTGCTGCCGCGGTTCGAGGTGAGCGGAATCACCTCGCCCGCGCTGCTGGCCCGCGCCCGCCGCCTCGTCCGCTCCGCGGACGTCGTGCACGTCCACCTCATGCGGGACCTCATCACGCTGCCCTTCGCGCTCATCGCCCAGCAGGCCGGGGTGCCGGTGGTGCTGCAGACCCACGGCATGATCGACCCCACCGAGAAGCCGGTCGCCCGCGCCGTCGACGTACTCGGGCTGCGCCGCGCGCTGCGCAGGGCGGACGCGACGCTGTACCTCACGGAGTTCGAGCACGGCGAGATCCAGGCGGTCATCCCCGACACGCCCCTGAACCGCCCGCGCCGCCTCGTCAACGGCGTACTCCCGCAGGAGCGCAGGCCGTCGCGGACCTCGGGACCGCCGACGATCGTGTACGTCGCGCGGGTGCAGGAGCGCAAGCGGCCGGAGGACTTCATCCGGGCGATCCCCGTGGTGCTGGCGAAGTACCCCGACGCCCGCTTCGTCCTCGCCGGACCGGACACCGGCGCACTGGCGGAGCCGATGATGCGGCTGGCGGCGGAACTGGGCGTGGCGGACGCGGTGTCGTACGTCGGCTCCCTCACCCCCGACGAGGTCCTGGACCAGCACCGCAAGTCCGACGTCTACGTCCTCCCGTCGGTCGTCGAACCGTTCCCCGTCTCCGTACTGGAAGCCATGTCGGTCGGCGTCCCCGTCGTGATCACCCGCACCTGCGGCCTCGGCCCCGACGTGGCGGAGGCCGGCGCGGGCCGCGTCCTCGACAGCCGCGCCGACACCGACAACGGCCCCCTGGTCGGCCAGGCGGTCCTGGAACTCCTGGACCCTGCCGCCAACGAGGAGGCGTCGCAGGCCGCTTGGGGCCTGATCAACGACCGCTTCGCCATCGACGGCGTGGTGGACACCCTCCTCGACGTCTACGACGAGGTCCGCCGCTGAGGCGGCGTCACCCGTAATACTCGACGTTGTCCCAGAAATCGGTCCGTGGGGCGACGGCGCGCGGGTCGCCGGTGTGGCGCATCCAGTTCCGCAACTGGGCCCGGAGCCGGGTCTTCAACGCGGCATGTTCGGGATCGTCCGCGAGGTTTTCCAGGCTGTGCGGGTCGGATGCGAGGTCGTAGAGTTCCTCCGTCGGCCGCTTGCCGGTGGCCAGTTGGAACGCCTCGGCGAATTCCGGCTCGTGCCGGTTCTCCAGGAGCTGTGTCTTGGTGGGCCCCGCGTCGATATCGCCGAAGATCCCCTGCAGGCCCAGGTCGAAGTCCGGGTCGCCGGCGGGCCAGCGCTCCGGGAAGAAGTTGCGTATATACAGCCACCTGTCCGTCCGCAGTGCACGGACGGGGTACGAGAGGTTCCCCTCCCGGGCGCGGGCGTGCCGCTCGCGCTCGATGACGACGAACTCGCGCGGGGCGGCCGTGCCGGAGAGGGCCGGCACCAGCGACTGCCCGGTCATCGCCGCCGGTACGGGCAGCCCGGCGGTGTCGAGGAAGGTGGGAGCGAGATCGCTCAGCACCGTCAGGCGGTCGATCACTGTTCCGGGCCTTGCCCGGCCCGGCCAGCGGATCGCGAGCGGCACGTGGGTGCCGGCGTCGTAGGTGTTGGCCTTGGCCCGGGGCCAGGGCCAGCCGTGGTCTCCGGTCATCACCACGATCGTGTTCTCGGCGAGCCCTCGCTCGTCCAGGAGTTGCAGCGCGTCGCCGACCTCGCGGTCGAAGCGCTGCACCTCGGCGAGGTAGTTGACGACGTCGGCGCGGATCTCCGGCGTGTCCGGGAGATACGGCGGGATGTCCACGGCGGCCGGGTCGATGCCGGACTGCTCGCCGAGTTCGGGGTCGTACGGCCGGTGTGGATCGGAGGAGCCGAGCCAGAAGCAGAACGGTGTCCGCTCCGGCTGCTGCCCGAGGAACTCCTCGAATGACGGGAAGCCCGGCCCCGCCGGGTCGTGCGGCCACTGCGGCGACACCCCCGGGCCGTAGCCCTTGCGCATCCGGCCGACGCGGTATCCCGCCTGTCCGAGGAGGTCCGGGTACACGTCGAACGTGGCCGCCAGCTCGGACCACAGGTTCGCCCCCGCCCCGAGGCGGTGCGGCGCCTGGCCGGTGAGGATCGCGTTCCGTGACGGCGTACACGAGAGGGCCGCGCAGAAGGCGCGCGTGAACAGCGCGCCTTCCGCGGCGAGCCGGTCGAACGTCGGCGTCCTCGCGGCCGGGGAACCGTTGGCGCCGGCGTCGGGGTAGCCCCAGTCGTCAGCGATCGCGAACAGGATGTTCACCGGCCGGTCCGGCCCACGGCCCGCCGCCCGGGCCGGCATGCCCAGCGCCAGCGCACCGGCGACCCCGCCGATCAGCATCGTGCGCCTGCGCACGTCCTTGCCGCCCGGGTGTCCTGAACTCATCGAGGGCCTCCGCTCCGGTCGTCCTCCGCCGTCGACCACGACGTGGTCGCACCGTTCCCTTGCATGAGGCCGGGGATCAGCCACCGTCGTCGCCGACCGGCTCGCCCTCGACGTCGAGGCACATTCGGCCGACCCCCAGCGAACCCCAGTCCTCGCCGTCCTTACGCGCTCGGGCGCAGGTGTACACGCGCAGGTCCTCGGTGTCGACGAGCTGGGAGACCTCGACCTCCACGTCCTGCCGGTCCGCCTCGCCCTCCCCGCAGTTGGGTTCACAGTCGGTGCTGCCCGTCCAGCCCCGGCCGCGCGCCGTGGCCTCGCCCCAGTCCTCCCACGTAAGCCCCTTCAGGACGAGGTTGGAGCCGACGAACATCTGGCGCGGGGCGGCGTAGTGGCCGTGCCCCAGACCGGCGGCGTCATCGCTGCCGGTGAGGATGTCGGTGTGGACGCACACCCGCTCGTGCGACGCCTCGCGACAGATCTCGTGGGGCTCGCCGGGACCCTGGGTCGGAGGCGTGGGAGTGACCGTGGGGGTCTTGCCGTAGTCCGACCAGTCGAACGTCGTCACCTCGCGTGCCAGCAGTTCGCCTTCGTAGGCGTGCCCGTGGACGTTCGGATGCATGGCCACGTTGGTCCGGACCCCCCTACGGGGACGTTGCGCCGTGTAGCCCGGAATCGACGCCAAGCCGTTGATCCACTCGTCCTTCCCGCAGAGGTTGTGCTCAACGAACCCGGGCGCGACGTCGACGAACTCCACGCCGGGTACGGTGGTTCGCTCGACCGCCCGGCTAATGGTCGAGTTCAGGCGGTTCCCGACACGACGGAGCATCGCCACGTCATCCGCGTCGATGAATTCGCAGAGCCTCTTCCCGGCCTTCCAGCGGCCGGGGTCCTCGAAGAGCTGCGGGTACCCCAGCACGGCGAGGTGACCGCCGGGTTCCAGCGTCTCCTCGGCGATGTCGTCGTAGAGGCCGGGAAGTTTTCTGCCGAGTTCGTCGACGGTTGCGTTCAGCTCGCTCTCAGGGGTCGAGCAGCCCCGAGGCTTGAACTTGAAGCTGCCGACGCGCTCGAACTTGAAGCGGCCGAAGATACAGTCTGACAGCACATCGGCGAAGCCGATGTCGTTGCCGCCGATGGTCATGGCGACCAGTCCGTACGGCTTGCCGGCGGCGCGTACGGCGGCACGCTGGTCGGGCAGGTTCGCGTGGGACTCACCTTTGTCGACGCTCCGTGCGCCGGTGCAGGCGAGGAACTCGTCCACGCGGGGGTGCTGCACGTACCGGGCCAACTCCCGGGACCGGGCGGCTTGGTGCCCGTAGGCGTAGGAGGACTGCGCGCAGGGCCCCGCGAGGTCGATCAGGCCCTCGCCCGACGAGTAGGAATCGCCCAGCACCAGCATGCGGAACGGCTTGGCCGGCGGCTCGGCCGCGGCCGTCGGCGCCCCGATCAGCATCTGCGACGTCAACGCCAGCATGATGACCGCGGTGCCCGCCATCGTCCCGGTGCGGAACCGGCCGCCCCTCACCGCGCCCCCACCTCCCGCAGCTCGGCCAGCCGCTGCTCAAGGTCGTTCGCCGCGGTCGCGGTGAGCTTCGCTCTCCGGCGCGCCTCGCGCCGGTCACCCACGGCGCACGATTCGATCGTCGAGAGCATCGCCTCGATCTCGGCCGTCCAGAGCCGCCCCGCCTGGGGATCGGGGAGGCGCTGCAGCTTCTCAAGGAACTCCTCCACCGGGTACTGATCCTGGAACATCCCCCGGAACCTCGCACACCGGTCCGCCAGCGCCGCGTCGTCCAGCGCGTCGGGCATCTCGGCGGCCTCCCGGTGCAGCCGGACCAGGATCGCGCCCTCGCCCTCGATGTACTCGATCGTGGCGGCGGCGATCTCGTCCTCGGACGGAGACTCGGTGACTCCGGGCGTCGGAGTCTGCTCATCGTCGTCGGGCGGACCACTCTCGCATCCGGCAACGGCTAACAGCGCGGCGGTCACACCGAGCAGCGCCCAGGTACGCAGCAGACCTCTGGCCATCGATCAGTCCCCCGGAGAGTTCCGGTCCGTTCAACCTGACGGGCACCTGTCATTGCACCCGATCACGCTGCATCACGAACCGGCCCGGGGTCAATGGGCCTGAGCCTGTCGGAGGCGTGGGTGTCAGGCGTGGATGGCCGTGTGGGTGAGGAAGGCGGCCCAGGCTTCGGGGGTGAAGCAGAGGTGGGGACCGTGGGGGTCCTTGGAGTCACGGACGTGCACGGCGCCGGGGACGGCGGCGACTTCGACGCACTCGCCGCCTTCGTCGTTGCTGTAGCTGGACTTGAACCAGTCGAGCCTGTCTTTCATCGCTCCTCCAGCAGCTTCGTAATGAGCCGTACGGAGTCTCCGGGGCACAGGGCCTCGCCCGCGATCATGTCACGGCGGCGCATCGCGATATTGACCCTCTCTGCATCAGCGTAGAGCACCCCGCCTGCTTGGCTTTCAGCGTAGACGAGGTGCTCGTGCTCAGGTGTTTCCAGGATGACGAGCGGGCCCCGGAGGCCGGGGTGGAGGCCGCGGTCAGATGGCATTACGTGCAGGGTGACGTTGCGCTGCTCGGCGACATCCAGCAATCGGCGCAACTGCCGTTCGTGCGCCTCCTCACTGCTGAAACGGCGGCGCAATACTGCCTCCTCGACGACGAAGCTGAACGAGCGGCTCCCGATCGCCAGCAGTACTTGCCGCTCCAGACGTGCCTTGACCCGCTCTTCGAGCGTCTCCGCATCAAGCGGCGGCACGAACGCAGCCAGAACCGCTCGGACGTACTCGTCCGTCTGCAACAGACCGGGAATGTAGTGGGGCTGGTAGAAGCTCAGGGCGACAGCCTCCGCCTCGTACAGCATGTACTCCTGCGAGTACGACGCGAACTTCTCCGGCTGCAAGTACCCCAGCGCCGCCACCAACAGCCCCTGCGCATCGCACATCTCGTCCGCCACCTGCAACAACCGCGGCGTCGGACGGCGACGGCCCTGCTCCATCATCTTCACCGTGTCGTAGGCGTACCCCGCCTCTGTGGCCAACTCCTCCCGGCTCACACCCGCCCGCGTCCGCCACCGCTTCGTCTGGTTGCCGCAGTACCGCCACTGCACCGGCGGCTGGGAGTTCTCAAGCGTCGTCACCGCGTTCACCTCACCCCTCGTCTCTCCACTCACAGTAGTGAGTCGAGGGCACTCCGTGAGGGGAAACTACGCGCTCTCCTCCCGGGTCTTCAGCCCGATCTGCCAGCGGTAGAAGCTCATCGCCAGCGCGTAGTCCAGCCCCGCGCGCCCGTCCAGGAAGCCGCGTTTGTACACGTAGGCGTACGCGAACGACACCAGCGGCTTCAGCGGCGCGCGGTGGAAGAGCTGGCCCTGGCGGGTCTTGGCCTGGCGGATCTCCTCGCGGACCTCCGGGTGGAGTTCCAGCCACGCCTCCCAGTCCGAGTAGCGGTTGTGCCGCTCGAACCACGTGCGTACCGGATCCAGGTCCTCATGCTCAAGCGTTGCCCTCAGCCGCACCACCGGGCCGTCCGCGAGCGGCTGGTAGTGGCCCTCCTGTTCGCCCATGCCGGGGGCGTCGAGGTCGCCCAGTTCCGGGAAGCGGACGCGGGTGCGGTCCATCAGGGCGCGTTTGACGATGGTGTAGCCGTGTCGCAGACGCTTGCCCGCGAACCAGTAGCCCAGGGGGATGTCGAACGCCGCCGGGGCGACCCGGAGGGTGCCGTCGGCCGCCGGGTCGAAGATGCGGTGCAGCTCGGTGATCAGCTCCGGGCTCGGCGTCTCGTCGCCGTCGACGAACAGCATCCAGTCCAGTTCCGGGTGGATGTGGTCCAGGCACCACTGCTTCTTCTTCGGGTACTTGCCGTCCCAGGTGTACGGGACGATCTCGGCGCCCTGGTCCGCCGCGAGGGCGCGGGTGTCGTCCGTGCTGTCCGAGTCGACCACCACCACGGCCTCGAAGTGGTCGATGACGGACCGCACCGTCGTCGCGATGTTCTCGGCCTCGTTCTTGGTCGGTATCGCGACGACGATGGGCAGTCTCTTCAAGACGGACTCCTACAGCAGGTCTTCGTACTGGGGGCACAGGGTGCGGATCGCGTCCTCGGCGTTGGCGATGTCACCGGAGCGGATGGCCTCCTGGGCCAGCTTCTCGTCCGTCGCCGCCGCGCTCTCGATCTTGGCGCAGGCTTCCTCGCCCGCCTCCAGGATCGCCGCCGGGTCCACACCCTCGGGCACCCGGTCCTTCAGGTATGTCTTCTCCTTCTCGGAGAACTCGCCCTCGGCGGGCGCCAGGTCCTCCTCCGGCACCTTCTCGGTGTCGTCGGCCTTCTCCTCCTCCGCCGGGCCCGGGTCCTTCGGGGCGCGGTCGCCGTCCTGCTGGGACGCCGACGGCTTGGCGGCCGCGTCGTCACCGTCGTCGTCGCCCCCGCTGCAGCCGGCCAGGGCCAGGGCGAGGACGGCGGCCGCCGCCGCCAGCGCCGTGCGCGGGCCTCGTGCCGTACGGGCGCGCATCAGCCCGCTCCGAACGTCAGCGTCAGCTTCGGGGCGTACGAGGTCTCGCGCGCCCGCACCCACCAGGCGTCGGTGCCGTCGCTGGTCAGCGCCACGTCGAGGGTGTCGCCCAGCGAACCGGCGAGCTGGGCGGCGGACAGCGACGCGGTGTAGTCGGTGTCCAGCTCCGTCGCGCCGGTGAACTTGCCCAGCACCGTGGACGACAGCGCCGGCCGGGCCGCGTACGTCACGTCCGACTCCGACCAGGCGCCGGTGACCGGCTGCACGCTGACCGTGTCCGGGGTGCCGGCGCTGGCGTCGTTGGTGGTGCGCAGCGTCAGCTTCGCCGACTTCAGCGTCATGCCGCTCGGCGCCTGCGGCAGCGAGAACCGCAGGTAGCTGAGGTACGGGGAGGTCTTCCTGACCAGGAGTTGGTTGTGCGCGCCGTAGTTGGTGCTCGCCGCCGAGCCGTTGACGTAGGCGTCGGCGGTCGCGGTGCGTTCGACCGTCGTCTCGGCCGGCGTGCCCGGCGTGGTCACCGTCACCGCCGCGGACTTGGCGGTGGTGTTGCCGACGGCGTCGCTCGCGGTGATCTGGTAGCTGTACGTCGTGCCGGGCTTGACCCCGGTGTCGGTGAAGCTGCCCTGCGGCAGGGTCCAGAAGTTGGAGTCCAGCGTCGGCTTGGTCGCCAGCGCCTCGCCGTTGCGGTAGATCGTGTACGTCAGCTTGCTGTCGTCGCGGTCCCAGCCGGCCTTCCAGCGCAGCCGCACGCCGCCGTCGACGTTCGCCGCCGTCACGCCGGTGGCGCCGGCGACGGGCTTGCGGGAGTCCGGGGTGTTGGCGAAGCGGACCAGGCCCTGCTGGAGCTTGTTGCCGTTGGACTGGATCCGGGTGAACTCGCCGCCGATCCACATGTAGTCCTTGCCGCCGCTGGACGAGGTGACCATCACGCGCGGACCGATCTGCTCGGTGCCGGACGGGCCGTCGTCGGTGTCGGGGAACCAGGACAGCAGCGGCTTGGGGTTGTCCACGGACTCGGCCAGCATGTGCTGGCGCTCGTTCAGCTCGGGGAACTGGCCCATGCTGCCGCAGTTGTGCGCGTGCGAGACGCTGTACAGCACGTCCTTGTAGACGGTGACGTCCTGGGTGGCGCCCAGGCAGGTGTCGCGCCACCGCTGGGTGAAGGTGCTGTTGAGGTTCATCGCCAGCCGGCCGTCGAAGACGCCGCCGCCGTGGCCCTCGTGCGCGGTGTAGATGCCGGACTCGTCGATGTAGATGCCCTTGACGAGGGAGTTCCAGTGCAGCTCGTACGGGTTGTTCGTGTTGTTGCTGACGCCCTTGAAGGCCCGTACGGTCGCGCCCGTGTCGGCGCGGACGACGCCCAGGCCGTGCACGCTGCTGTCGCCGTTGAGCCCGTTGAAGTCGCCGCCGACGACCACGTGCTGCCCGTTCGGGGTCTCCTCGATGACGCGGCCGGCCCGGTCCGGGCCCGCGTTGGCCTTCCAGGAGTTCAGCGCGCCGGTGGTCGCGTTGAGGGCGGCGAACTTCACCCGGCTCTCGCCGCGGACGGTCTTGAAGTCGCCCGCCATGTACAGCCGGCCGCTCGCCGCGGCGTCGAGACCGTAGACCCGGGCGGAGACGGCACCGGCGTTGAAGCCGGACTTCACTGAGCACGAGGCGATGTCGATGGCCGCGACGCGGCTGCGCGAGACGCCGTTGACGGAGCCGAACTCGCCGCCCGCGTAGAGCGTCTTGCCGTCGGGGGAGACGGTCAGCGCGCGTACGGTGGCGGTGCCGGAGCCGATGGTGAAGTTCAGCTTGCAGCTCGTCGGCTCGCCGGTGGCCGCGTTGAACGCCGCGAAGTTCGCGACCTTCGTCTCGCTGGTGCCGGCCGCCGCGCCGGGCGGGCGGATGGCGGAGAACGTACCGCCGGCGAAGACCACGCCGTTCGACTCGGCCATGGACCACACCACGCCGTTGGTCTGCCAGGTCGCCAGGTCGTCCGCGGTCATCGCCACCGGCGGCGTCACCGCCTCGGCCTCGGGCGAGGAGTACGTGACGCCGACCGTCACGAGCGTCCCGGTCACCACCGCCACGGCGACGCCGAGCGCGCCCCACTTCCGCGTTCTTCTGTGCTTGTGCATGTGCCCCCCTGGGCCGTCGTCCCCTGCGGCCGCGCGTCGCGAGTCCGGGGAGAGAGTATCCGTCTTACCTGTCGATCCTGACGGTGGCACCGGCGAGTTCGGCGTCGAGCGCCGCGATATCCGCCTCCACCATGATCCGGGCCAGCTCGGGCCATTTCACCTGCGGTTTCCAGCCGAGCAGGTCGCCTGCCTTCGTGGCGTCTCCGATGAGCGCGTCGACCTCGCTGGGGCGCTCGTACTTCGGGTCGAAGCGGACGTACTCCGTCCAGTCGAGGTCCGCGGTGCTGAACGCGGCCTGAAGGAACTGGCGGACGCTGCCGGCCTCGCCGGTGGCGACGACGTAGTCGTCCGGCACGTCGCGCTGGAGCATCAGCCACATCGCCTCGACGTACTCCGGGGCGTAGCCCCAGTCGCGTATCGCGTCGAGGTTGCCCATGTAGAGGCGGTCCTGGAGGCCCGCCTTGATCCGCGCCACGGCGCGGGTGATCTTCCGGGTGACGAAGGTCTCACCGCGGCGCGGCGACTCGTGGTTGAACAGGATGCCGTTGACCGCGAAGAGGTCGTACGCCTCCCGGTAGTTCACCGTCGACCAGTAGCCGAAGACCTTGGCGCAGCCGTACGGGCTGCGCGGGTGGAACGGGGTCCGCTCGTTCTGCGGCGGCGGGGCGGAGCCGAACATCTCCGAGGACGACGCCTGGTAGAGCCGGGTGTCGATGCCGGCGGCGCGCACCGCCTCCAGCAGCCGCATGGAGCCGAGGCCGGTGACGTCCGCGGTGTACAGCGGGGCGTCGAAGGAGACCCGGACGTGCGACTGGGCGCCGAGGTTGTAGACCTCGTCGGGCGCCAGGTCGCGCAGCAGGTTCACCAGCGCCACGCCGTCGGTGAGGTCCGCGTGGTGCAGCACCAGCTTGCGGCCGGGCTCCTGCGGCTCCTCGTAGATGTGGTCGATACGCTCGGTGTTGAACGACGACGAGCGCCGCACGAGGCCGTGCACCGTGTAGCCCTTGCCGAGCAGCAGCTCGGCGAGGTACGAGCCGTCCTGGCCCGTGACCCCGGTGATGAGGGCCGTCTTGCCCATGGTTCCATCCTCTGATCATTCCGCCGGATGACAGAATCCTGCTTTTGACGTCCTCCTCCGCCCGGAAGCGAGGGATTCCAACGGATGTCCTCTCAGGCCGAGAGGGGATCCGATTGAGGTTCGCGGTGCACCGGCCCGGCAACCCGAGGCCCTTCCCGCGCAGCAACCGCCCGCCCGGCGGCTGTTCTGATGTTCTTGGCGGCGTTCACATCGGCGTTGCTCGCTTGCCCGCAGGCGCGGCAGCGGAAGGCGGCTTGGCTCTCGCGCGCCTCCCGGTCCACGGTCCCGCATGCCGAACAACGCTGCGACGTGTACGCCGGATCAACGGTGACGACGCGTCCTGGCGCCTTGTGCTCCAGGCGCCGGACCAGAGCGCCCCACCCGGCGGCGAGGATGCTCCGGTTCAACCCTGCTTTCGCCTTGACTCCCCGTCCAGGCTGGGCGGCCGAGCCACGGGCCGAGGCGGTCATGTGCCGGATGCTCAGTTCTTCCACGCCGATCACGTCGAAACGGCGGGCCAGACCCGTACTCGTCTTTTCGACCCAGTCCTTGCGCCGGTCGACCTCACGGGCGCGCAGCCGCCCCAGGGCCAATTTGACTCGGCGCCGCCCCTGCGAACCCGGCCGGCAGCGGGCCAGGCGCCGCTGCAACTTCCGTGACCGACGTGCCTCGAACGGACCCAGCCCAGGCACGGTCAGCAACTCGCCGGTGGAGAGGGCGGCGGACACGGCCACACCGCGGTCAACTCCCACGAGGGCGCCGTTGCGGGGTGCGGGGATGGGATCGGGCACGGCGGCGAAGGCGAGATGCCAGCGCCCGGCCCGATCCTGAGTGACGCGATACGACTTCACTCCCTCGGGCACCGGCCTGGAGAGGCGGAAACGCACCCATGCCGCCTTCGGCACCCACACCTCCGCTGTACGGCGACTCAGCCGCCGGATATGCCCGGGTCTGACGGCCACGATCCGAAACCCTTCGTGCCGTCCGGCCTTGCGCCAAGTAGGGCGGCCGTGGGTGCCGGCGAAGAAGTTCGCCATGGCCTGGGCGAAGTCCCGGAGCGCCTGCTGCTGCACCATCTGCGAGCCTGCGCGCAGCCATGAGCATTCCGCCCGTGCCTCTGTGAGCTGCTTCGCCTGGGCAACGTACCCTGGAGCCGACCCGCGGCGAGGTGTCCACCAGGAGTGCTGCTCGACGGCCAGGTTCCATACGAACCGGGCATTCGCACAGTGCGACGCGAGGGCACGCTCCTGCTCGCAGGTAGGTCGCAGTCGGTACCGGGGCATGCGCTGAATGTAACGCCCGTCGCTGACAACCACACCGGCAACGAAGGGAGAAGGGGCTTCCGTCCCGGGCTCGCGCCTGGGAGCCGCCGCCCCGTACGTCCGATGACACGATCGACTGAGCTGCTGCCGACCGGTGCGCGCGTCTTCGTCGCGGGCCACCGGGGTCTGGTCGGGTCGGCCGTCGCCCGGCGGCTGGCCGCCGACGGGTACGAGGTGCTGACCCGCACCCGTGCCGAGCTGGATCTGCGCGACGCCGAGGGGACGGCGGCCTGGCTGGCGGCCGTACGGCCCGACGCGGTGGTGCTGGCGGCGGCCAAGGTCGGCGGGATCATGGCGAACAGCCGCTTCCCTGTGCAGTTCCTGGAGGACAACCTGCGCATCCAGCTGAGCGTCATCGCCGGCAGCCACGCGGCGGACGTCCCCCGGCTGCTGTTCCTCGGCTCCTCGTGCATCTACCCCAAGCTCGCCGACCAGCCGATCCGCGAGGACTCGCTGCTGACCGGCCCGCTGGAGCCGACGAACCAGGCGTACGCGCTGGCGAAGATCGCCGGCATCGAGCAGGTGCAGGCGTACCGCAGGCAGTACGGCGCGGCGTACATCTCGGCGATGCCGACGAACCTCTACGGCCCCGGCGACAACTTCGACCTGGAGACCAGCCACGTGCTGCCGGCGCTCGTCCGCCGCTTCCACGAGGCGCGCGAGTCGGGCGCGGAGGAGGTCGTGCTCTGGGGCACGGGAACGCCCCGCAGGGAGTTCCTGCACGTGGACGATCTGGCGGCGGCGTGCCTCGCGCTGCTGCGTGGCTACGACGCGGACGGCCCCGTGAACGTCGGCTGCGGCGAGGACCTGACGATCCGCGAACTGGCCGAGACCGTACGGGACGTCGTCGGCTACCGGGGCCGCATCGCCTTCGACAGCAGCCGCCCGGACGGCACGCCCCGCAAGCTGCTGGACGTCTCGCGCATCACGGAGCTGGGCTGGCGCCCGGAGATCGCCCTGCGGGAGGGCATCGCGGCGGTGTACGAGGACTGGCGCAGTACGGCGGCGGTGGGTGCCTGACACCGACCGCACCGCGGCGCCGGCCGGCTCCGAGGAGCCGGACCGGCGCGCGGTCCGAGCGGTCGTTCCGTACCTCAATACGCCCCCCGGCCGTCGACGACCGCGCGCAGGGTGCGGGCCATCACGTCCATGTCGTGGGCGAAGGACCAGTTCTCGACGTAGTGCAGGTCCAGCGCGATCGTCTCGTCCCAGGTGAGGTCCGAGCGGCCGCTGACCTGCCACAGGCCCGTCATCCCCGGCTTCACCGCGAGCCGGCGCAGCTCGGTGTCGCTGTAGCGGGCGACCTCCTCCGGCAGCGGGGGGCGCGGGCCCACGAGGGACATCTCCCCCCGCAGGACGTTGAAGAGCTGCGGCAGTTCGTCCAGCGAGCTGCGGCGCAGCACCTCGCCGACGCGGGTGACCCGCGGGTCGCGGCGGATCTTGAAGATCGGGCTGCCGTCGTGCTCGTTGACCACGGACAGCGCGGTCTTCTGCCGCTCCGCGTCCTCGACCATGCTGCGGAACTTCCACATGGTGAACGGCGCTCCGCCGCGGCCGAGGCGGGTCTGCCTGTGGAACACGGGACCCTGCGAGGTGCACTTGACCGCCGCCGCGATCACCGCGAACACCGGTGCCAGCAGCGCGATGCCGACGGCCGCGGCGACGCGGTCGCTCGCCGCCTTCAGCGTCGACTGCGCGCCCCGGCGCAGCGGCGGCGCGAT
>NZ_JACBXC010000600.1 GCF_013870535.1 Streptomyces phytophilus
CGCGCGTCGAACGTCAGGACGTGCCCGGCGTCGACCAGCACAACACGTTCACGTACGACGCTGCCGGCACCCGTCGCGGTCGTCCACGGCCCCGACCACCGCATCGCGTACGTCAACGACGCCTATGCGGCCGTCTTCGGCGCCCGCTCCCCGGGCCGGCCCGCCCGCGACGCGCTGCCCGAACTCGCCGAGCTGGGGCTGCTGCCGCTGATGGACCAGGTGCTGCGCAGCGGCACCCGGCGCACCGTCAAGGCACGCCGCGCCCCCGACGCCCGCTCGTACACGTTCACCTGCAGCCCCATCGACGTCGGCGAGAGCGGCGGCGTCCTCGTCTCCGCCGCCGACGTCACCGACCAGGTGGAGGCCGCGGAGCGGCTGCGCGCCGGCGAGCGCATGCAGCGCGAGGCCGCGGTCGCGCTCCAGCGCAGCCTGCTGCCGGAGGAGCTGGAGCACCCCGACGACCTGCGGGTCGCGGCCAAGTACCAGCCCGGCGGCACCGACGCCGCCGTCGGCGGCGACTGGTACGACGTCATCACCCTCGGCGCCGGCCGCACCGCGATGGTCATCGGCGACGTCATGGGCCGCGGCGTCCGCGCCGCCGCCGTCATGGGCCAGCTGCGCACCGCGGTGCGCGCGTACGCGCGCCTGGACCTCCCGCCGCACGAGGTGTTGCAACTCCTCGACGGCCTCGCCGCGGAGATCGACCCGAACCAGATCGCCACGTGCGCGTACGCCGTCCACGACCCGCACGAGGGCCGCCTGGTGCACGCCTCCGCGGGGCACGTGCCGATCCTCATCCGCGACGCCGACGGCACCGTACGCCGCGTCGACGAGCCCACCGGCCCGCCGCTCGGCACCGGCGGCTGGGTGCACACCTCCGCCGAGCTGCCCTTCCCGCCGGGGTCGACCGCGGTCCTCTACACAGACGGCCTCATCGAACGCCGCGGGCAGGACATCGAGGAGGGCGTGAACGCACTCGTGAGCGCGTTCGCGGGCGCCACCGGCGCACCCAGCGTCGTCTGCGACCGCCTCATCCGCTCCCTCGGCGTCACCGCCGAGCACGACGACGACGTCGCCGTGCTGGTGCTGGAGCACCCGCTGCGCGACGACGGCGAGGCCGAGCTGTTCCGCAGCGCGGCGCTGGACCTCCTCGGCGGCGTCGAGGCGGCCCCGCGCGCCCGCGCCTTCGCGGACGGCGTCCTGGCGAGCTGGCGCTTCCCGGCGGAGCTGCGCGAGCTGGGCGTGCTGGCGGCCAGCGAACTGGTCGCCAACTCCCTTCAGCACGGCTCCCCGCCGATGCGGCTGCGCCTGCGGCGTACGGACCGCAGGCTGATCGTCGAGGTCACCGACGGCGACGACCGCCTGCCCCGCCGCCGCCAGGCCGAGCCGGGCGACGAGACCGGCCGCGGGATCTCCATCGTCGCCACGATCGCGACGAGCTGGGGCTCACGCCGCACGCCGGGCGGCGGCAAGGCCGTGTGGTGCGAGTTCGTCCTGCCGGGCGGGCCGCGCGGGCGCAGTCACTGAAGCCGCGTACGCGACGGGGCCAGCCCGCACAGGCAGCCGCCTGCGCGGGCACGCCGGCTAGGCGGCCTGCACGGGCGCCGGCTCCGCCCCGGCAGCCGCCGGCTTGTGGGACGCCACCTGCACGGTGCCCGCAAGCCGCGGGCAGTCCTGCACCGGCGTCAGCCGCTTGCCCAGCCGCAGCCCCATCACCGTGATGCCCAGCGAGCACACGACGAGCATCGAGATGTACGCCCCGTACGCCCCCGCCCCCGCGAGCAGCCCGCCGACCGCCGGCCCGATCGCCAGCGCCAGCTGCTTGACCAGCGCAAACACCGAGTTGTAGTGCCCGATGTGCGAACTCGGCGCCAGATCGGCCACCAAGGGCGCCACGGTCGGCGACAGCATCGACTCACCGAGCCCGAAGAGCGCGTACGTCGAGATGATCGTCGCCGTCGCCATCGCCTGCCCGCCGACGACCCACCCCGAGGCCCCGGCCACCAGCCACGCGAACGTCCATATGAGCCCGACCGCGGCGATGACCCGGCTGCGCCGCCGCCGCTCCACGAGCCGCAGCACGGCGAACTGCGCCACGACGATCACCGCGGTGTTCGCCGCCAGCGCCACCCCGAGCGTCGACGGGGATATCCCCGACACCTCGACCGCGAACGCCGACAGCCCCGACTCGAACTGCCCGTAGCAGGCGAAGAACATCACGAAGCCCAGCACGCACAGCCACACCATCGCCCGGTCCGCGAGCAGCACCCGCCACCGCCCCCGGGCACCTTCGCCCGCGGGCCCGGCACCCACCGCCCGCGCCCCGCGCGGCAGCCGCACCGTGGCGATCACGGCACCGAGCACCAGGAACATCACCGACTCGATGGCGAAGAGCCGCACGAACGACCCCGTGTGCTCCTCGTCCACGAGCAGCCCGCCGAGCAGTCCGCCGACGCCGAGCCCGAGGTTGTTCAGGAAGAACTGCGTCGCGAACGCGCGCGACCGCGTCGCCGTGGTCGAGCACCACACGATCATCGTCGCCAGCGCCGGCTGGATGACCGCCATCCCGGAGCCCATCACCAGCGTCGAGGCGAGCACCATGGGCGCCGTCGAGGCCAGCCCCAGCGACAGCGCCCCGGCCGAGGCGGCGACCGTACCGACGAGCGCCACGGGCAGCGGGCCGCGCCGGTCGATGAACCGCCCGGTGAAGGGCAGCACGAGCAGCGCCGCCATGGCGAACCCGGCGAGCGCGACACCCGCCGTGGTGGAGCCCAGATCCCGCACCCGCGATACGTACAAGAACGTGTACGGCACCGTGAAGCCGCTGCCGAAGGCACTCAGCGCGTTGCCCACCTGGATCCGCCGGAGGGCCGTCGTACCGGACTCGCGTGTCACTGCTCACCACCCATACACACGTCTGACCCGGTGCCCGCGAGCTACCGGGTCGAAGACTTCGATGCTAAAGTTCAGAGCTAAAGAGTACATGACTGAGAACCTCGACGCGAACGAGATTGGTGGAATACTGCGCGCCATGTCCGACAGCGACGCCCCGGCCACCGACACCGACCGGACGCCCACGCAGGAGCTGCGCTCGCTCGACGAGCAGATCGCGCTCTACCAGCGGGAGTTCCAGGACCTCGACCCCCAGGTGGAGCAGATCGTCTCGGCCCTGAGCCGCCTCAACCGCCGCATGACCGTCGCCTACGGCCGCCACCTCTCCGACATCGGCATCAACGGCGCCGAGTGGGAGGTCCTCAAGGCCCTGGTCCTCGCCGGCGTCCCCTACCAACTGGGCCCGGGGGAACTGGCCAAGCGCCTCGGCCTCACCCCCGCCGCGATGACCCACCGCATCGACCGCATGGTCACCGAGGGCCTGGTCACCCGCGAACGCGACGAGGCCAACCGCGTCCGCGTCATCGTCGGCATCACCGAGCTGGGCCGCGACAAGTGGTTCGCGACCATGCGCATGGGCACCGACTGGGAGGAGGACCTCCTCCAGGACCTCACCCCGACCGAACGCACCCTGCTCGGCGAGCTGCTCACCCGCCTCCTCCGCCGGGTGGAGGACGCCCAACCCGACGCGAGCGGACGACTGTCCGACCTGGACTAGCCCATGATCGCGCTTGACACGGAGCACGTCGC
>NZ_JACBXC010000601.1 GCF_013870535.1 Streptomyces phytophilus
CCCGCGCGCAGCCGCTCGGCCAGCGTGCCCTGCGGCGTCAGCTCGACCTCCAGCTCGCCGGCCAGGTACCGGCGCGCGAACTCCTTGTTCTCGCCCACGTACGAACTGGTCATCCGGGCGATCCGGCCGGCGGCGAGCAGCAGCCCGAGGCCGTGGCCGTCGGTGCCGCAGTTGTTGGACACCACGTGCAGGCCCGAGGCGCCGCCGGCGAGCAGCGCCTCGATGAGGTCGGTGGGGTTGCCGGAGAGGCCGAATCCGCCGACCGCGAGCGAGGCGCCGTCCGGGATGCCGGCGACCGCGACAGCCGCGCTTTCCACTACTTTCGTCACATTTCACCCTTGGCTCGAAAGCCTCCCGCGGGATACGGCGGGGGCGGACCGGACGATCTTGTTGCCAGACGGCGGGCGCGGCCAATGGGTCTGCTTCACATAATCAAGGGAAGGGTTGTGTGAAGACCCCACCCCTCCGGCTTCGGGGTGCGGTACGGTCCGCTCGTGACGTCGTACGGATCCGGCCAGGTCTTCCTGGAGCTGCTGGCCCGGGACGCCTCGGCCGCCGAGTTCGAGGAGCCGGTGGCCGCGGCCAGGGCGCGCGACGCCGGCGCCGAGGCCGTGGCGGAGCTGGAGCGGGCGAAGCTGCTGGCGCTGCGGATCCGGGAGAAGCTGGAGAAGCGGCGGCGCCGCGAGGCCGAGCTGTCGGCGCTCTACGAGACGGTGGGCGGCCTGGCCGCGCTGCACGACGTGGACGCGGTGCTGCAGGCGATCGTGCGCGGGGCCCGCCGGCTGCTCGACGCCGACACCGCGTATCTGGCGATGTACGACCCGGCCCGGGACGACGCGTACATGCGCGTCACCGACGGCTCGGTGTCCGCGAAGTTCCAGCAGCTCCGGCTCCCCCTCGGCGCCGGCCTCGGCGGGCTCGTCGTGCAGACGGCTGCTCCGTACCACACCAGCCGGTACCTCGGCGACCAGCAGTTCCGGCACACCGGCGGCATCGACGACGCGGTCGCCGACGAGGGGCTCGTCGCCATCCTCGGCGTCCCCCTCAAGCTCCGCGGCGGCGTGATCGGCGTGCTGTACGCGGCGGACCGCAGCGAGCGGCCGTTCGCCCGCGAGGAGGTCAGCCTGCTCAGCTCCCTCGCCGTGCACGCCGCCGTCGCCCTCGACAACGCCCGGCTGCTGCAGGAGACCCGCGCGGCGCTGGACGACCTCAACGCGGCCAACCGGCTCGTGCAGGCGCACAGCGACGCGGTCGAGCGCACGGCCGCCGCGTACGAGCAGTTCACCGACCTGGTGATACGCGGCGGGGGCGTGGACGACATCGCAGCGGCGGTCGCCAGTGTGCTCGACGGCACGCTGGCCGTCCTCGACGGCGACGCACGGCCGCTGGCCCGTACGGCGGAGACCGACGGCGACGGCGACCCCGCAGAGCGCGACCGGCTCCGGGCCGCTGTCGCCTCCTCGCTGGCCGGAGGGTGCGCCGTCACCTGCGCCCCGTACACCGTCGCCGCCGTCGCCGCCGGGGACGAGCCGCTCGGCGCGCTGGTCTTCGGCGGGCGCGAGCTGAACGCCACCGACCGGCTCATCCTGGAGCGCGCCGCGTCGGTGACCGCGCTGCTCCTCCTCTTCCGCAACTCCGTCGCCCAGGCCGAGGAGCGGGTGCGCGGCGACCTGCTCACCGACCTCCTCACCGCCCGCTACGGCGACCCCGCCGCCCTGCGCGAACGCGCCCGCCGCCTCGGCACCGACCTCGACGAGCCGCACGTCGTCGTCGACGTCGCCTGCGACACCGTCCCCGTACAGCGCCTGACCGCCGCCGCCGCGGCCTGGGCGCGCGACCGCCACGGCCTCGCCGCCCGCCACGACGGCCGCACACTCTTGCTCGTACCCGGCGAGGACGCCTCCGCCGCCGCCCGCACCGCGGCCGCCGGGCTCCAGGCCGCCCTCGCCCAGGCCGTCACCGCCGGCGGCGGCGGGCCGGTGCGCGGCACCCGGATCTCCGCCGCGCACACCGAAGCGGTGCAGTGCCTCGACGCCCTCCAGGCCCTCGGCCGCACCGGTGCCGCCGCCGGCATGCGCGACCTCGGCTTCCTCGGCCTCGTCCTCGGCGACAGCAACGACGTGCCGGGCTTCGTCGCCCGCGCCCTCGGTCCGCTCACCCGCTACGACGACCGCCGCGGCACGCGCCTTCTCGACACCGTCGACGCCTACTTCCGGCACGGCCAGAACCTCACCCGCACCCGCGAGGCACTCCACCTGCACATCAACACGGTCTCCCAGCGGCTGGACCGCGTGACCCAACTCCTCGGCCCCGACTGGCGCGAGCCGCAGCAGGCCCTGGAGATCCAGCTCGCGCTGCGCCTGCGCCACGTGCTCGCGGCACCGCCGCGATAGGCGGCGGCGCCGACCGTTCAGGCCATGAATCCCGCTTCCCGGTAGGCGCGCGCGGCGCCGGGGTGCAGCGGCGCGGGGACGTTGCGCCAGGCCGTGGCCGGGTTGAACCCGGCCAGCGACGGGTGCACGCCGGGGAGTCGGCCGAGGGCGCCGAGCAGCAGCCGGGTCAGGGCGTACGCCGTGCCGTCGGGCAGGTCCGCGGAGACCACGAGGACGGTTTCGGCGAAGCACGTCGCGACGTCCGCGGTGTGCAGGCCCGGATACGTGCCGGCCGGGATCGTGCCGGGGGTGCAGCCGTAGCGGCGGGCGAGGTGGGCGAGGAGGTCCGCGGGCAGCGGGGCGAGTTCGATGCGCCGGACGCCCCGGGCCGCGGCGGCGATGCCGGGGGCGGGCAGGGTCGTCGCGCCGAAGACGTGGTCGATCTCGCCCGCGTGGAGTGCGCGGACCAGCGCGTCGTAGCCGTCGAGGAGCACCCGGCCGCCGCGGGCGCGGATGCCGTCGTACGAGGTGCCGTAGTGGGCGACGACGCTGCGGAACATCAGCTCGTCCGTGGTGTCCTCAGGAGGCGCGCCGAACCGCCCGCGGCGCGGCCCCGCCACCGCCTCGCCGAACCCGGCACCGGCGTCGGCGCCGGAGTCGGCGTCGGCATCGGCCGCCCGCAGCAGGTTGTACGGCAGCGCCGACCATCCGGTGCCCAGGACCCGCAGGCCGCGCATCGGGGCGTCGAAGGGCGGGCCGCCGTTGTACGCCGCGGCCACCACGACGTCCGTGCTCATGCCCACCTGGCCCGCGCCGTCCCGGATCCGGGTCAGGTTCTCCCGCCCTCCGCCGGCGGCCAGGGTCAGGTGCAGGGCGGGGTCGCGGCCGTCGAGGAGGCGGATCAGCCCGCCGGTCATCTCGTACCAGCCGTCGCCGGGGTTGCCGCCCAGCCACGTCAACTCCCGCAGCGCCACGGGCTCGCGCGCCTGCTCCGTACGGTCAGCCATGTGTGTCCGCCTCTGTTCGGGTGGGGTGGTCCGCGGTGAAGTGCACGCCGGAGAACGCGGCGCGCCAGTCCGCCACTTCGGCCGCGACGCCGGCGGGCCGGATGTCCTCGTCGAGGCCGCGGGCGATCAGGAGCGCGAGCGCCGGCATGTCCCCCTCGGCCATGCCCAGCCGCGCGATCTCCGGGGTGCCGAGCCGCAGTCCGTTCGGCTCGCCCCTGGCGACCGGCTCGGTGGGCAGCCCGATTCCGCACGCCAGTA
>NZ_JACBXC010000602.1 GCF_013870535.1 Streptomyces phytophilus
GGCCTCCCGCGGTTGCGGTGCGGGCCAACGGGCCGCCGTAGAAGGGGTGCACGACCCTTGACCCCCGTGAAAAGCATACTGTAGACAATATTCTGTCGACTAGGAAAGAGCCCCCGCGATCGCATCGCACGCAAGGGAGCCCGCCAGTGAAAGTCGCAGTTGTCGGCGCCGGAGCGATCGGCGCCTACGTCGGAGCCGCGCTCCACCGCGCCGGCGCCGACGTCCATCTCATCGCCCGCGGACCCCATCTCGCCGCCATGCGCCGCGCAGGCGTCAGCGTGCTCAGCCCGCGCGGCGACTTCACCGCCCGCCCGAAGGCGACGGACGACCCGGCGGCCGTGGGCCCCGTCGACTACGTCTTCCTCGGGCTGAAGGCGAACTCGTACGCCACCAGCGGCCCGCTCGTCCACCCGCTGCTGCACGACGGGACGGCGGTCGTCGCCGCCCAGAACGGCATCCCCTGGTGGTACTTCCACGGCCTGCCCGGCCCGTACGCGGGACAGCGCATCGAGAGCGTCGACCCCGGCGGCGCCGTCACCCGCACGCTGCCGCCCGAGCGCGCCATCGGCTGCGTCGTCTACGCCGCCACCGAACTGGCCGCCCCCGGCGTCGTACGCCACCTGGAGGGCACCCGCTTCTCCATCGGCGAACCCGGCGGCACCGTCAGCGCGCGCTGCCTCGACTTCAGCGACGCCATGGTGGCCGGCGGGCTCAAGTGCCCCGTCGAGGCCGACCTGCGCAACGACATCTGGATCAAGCTGCTCGGCAACATCTCGTTCAACCCGATCAGCGCGCTCACCCGCGCCACCATGGGCGAGATCGCCGGGCACACCGGCACCCGCGAGCTGGTCACGGCCATGATGCGGGAGACCCTGGAGGTCGCCGCCCGGCTCGGCAGCCGGCCCGGGATCTCCATCGAGCGCCGGCTCGACGGCGCCGCGCGCGTCGGCGACCACAAGACCTCCACGCTCCAGGACCTGGAGCGCGGCAAGCCGCTCGAACTCGACGTGCTGCTCGCCGCCGTGGTCGAACTGGCCGGCCTGACCGGCGTCCCCGTGCCGACCGTGCGCGCGATCGCGGCGGTGGCGGGCCTGCTGGCCGAGACGACGGCACGCACCCCGGCAGCGGACCCGGGCGACCGTGACGGCCGGGACGACCGGGACGGCCGGAGCAGCAGCAGCGACAGCACTCGGCAGAGCAGCCCGAGGGACCCCAGCAGCCAGGACACCGCCAGGAGCGCCCCATGAAGGACCGCAACCGCAACCGGACCCCGAAGCAGTACCCCCGGCTCACCCACCCCCTCGTCCGCGGCGCGGACGGCGAACTGCACCGGGCGACCTGGGAGGAGGCGCTCGACGCCGCCGCGCGCGGCTTCGCCGCGACCACGGACACGCACGGCCCCGACGCCTTCGGCATGTTCTCCTGCGCCCGCTCCACGAACGAGATGAACTACGTCGCGCAGAAGTTCACCCGCGTCGTCATCGGCACCAACAACGTCGACTCCTGCAACCGCACCTGCCACGCCCCCAGCGTCGCGGGCCTGTCCGCCGTCTTCGGCTCCGGCGGCGGCACGTCCTCGTACGCGGAGGTCGAGGAGACCGACCTGATCGTGATGTGGGGCTCCAACGCCCGCTTCGCGCACCCGATCTTCTTCCAGCACGTGCTGAAGGGCATCCGCAACGGCGCCCGGATGTACGCCGTCGACCCGCGCCGCACCGGCACCGCCGAGTGGGCCGACCGCTGGCTCGGCCTCGACGTCGGCACCGACATCCCCCTCGCCCACGCCGTCGGCCGCGAGATCATCCACGCCGGCCTCGCCAACGCCGCGTTCGTCGAACGGGCCACCAGCGGCTACGAGGAGTACGCCGCCGCCGTCGAGCCCTGGACCCTCGCCGCCGCCGAGCAGGTCACCGGCGTCCCCGCCGAGGCGATCCGCGAACTGGCGCACGCGTACGCCACGGCGGAACGCGCCCAGCTGTGCTGGACCCTCGGCATCACCGAGCACCACAACGCCACCGACAACGTCCGCGCCCTGATCAACCTCGCCCTCCTCACCGGCCACGTCGGCCGGCACGGCAGCGGACTGCAGCCGCTGCGCGGGCAGAACAACGTCCAGGGCGGCGGCGACATGGGCGCCATCCCCAACCGGCTGCCCGGCTTCCAGGACATCCTCCAGCCGGCCGTGCGGGAGCGCTTCGAGACCGCCTGGGACGCCGTCATCCAGCCCCGCTACGGCCTGAACCTCACCGAGATGCTCGACGGCATCGAGCGCGGCACGCTCAAGGCGGTCTACTGCATCGGCGAGAACCCCGCGCAGTCCGAGGCCGACAACGAGCACACCGTGCAGCGCCTGCGCGCCCTCGACCACCTCGTCGTCCAGGACATCTTCCTGACGAAGACCGCCCTGCTCGCCGACGTCGTGCTGCCCGCCTCCGCCGCCTGGTGCGAGACCGAGGGCACCACGACCAACAGCGAGCGGCGCGTCCAGCGCGTCCGCAAGGCCGTCCGCCCGCCCGGCGAGGCGCGCGACGACATCGACATCCTCTGCGACCTGGCGCGCCGCCTGGGCCACGACTGGAAGTACGGCGAGGCACAGGAGGTCTGGGACGAGCTGCGCGCGGTCTCGCCGGACCACGCGGGCATGACGTACGCGCGCCTGGAGGAGCACCAGGGCATCCAGTGGCCCTGCCCCAGCGAGGACCGGCTGGAGCCGACGTACCTGCACGGCCGGCTCTGGGAGGCCGACCCGCAGCGCCGCGGCGTGCGCGCGGCCTTCGGCCCGGTCCTGCACTCCCCGCCGGTGGACCTGCTGGACGACGAGTACCCGCTGCGGCTCACCACCGGCCGGCGGCTCGACTCGTACAACACGGGCGTGCAGTCCAGCGGCTTCGCCTCGCCGCTGCGGCGCGGCGAGAACATCGAGCTGTCCCCGGAGGACGCGGCGGCCTACGGCGTCGCCCACGGCGAGGAGGTCCGCGTCAGCTCGCGCCGCGGCTCGGTCGTCGCCCCGGTGTGGATCGACGCGGGGCTGCGGCCGGGGCTGGCGTTCATGACGCTGCACTTCCCGGACGAGGTCGACACCAACCAGCTGACGATCGAGGCGACCTGCCCGATCGCGGGCACGGCGGAGTACAAGGCGGCGGCGGTACGGATCGACAGGCTGACGGCGGCCGCCGACCGGCAGGCGGTGCCGTCGTGGACCTGAAGTACACCGACGCCAAGCCCACCGACGCCGAACGCGCCGCCGTGGACGGACTGCTGGGCCCGGCCCCCTCCGGCTGGGAGGGCGGCGAGCGCGACGCGGCGGACCTGCGCTGGGCCAGGGGCGGCCACGAGGCGCGCGATCGCAGGGACCTGCTGCTGCCGGCCCTGCACGCGGTCAACGACCGGGTGGGCTGGCTCAGCGAGGGCGCGCTGGACTACATCTGCCGCCGCCTCACGGTCCCTCCCGCGGAGGCGTACGGGGTGGCGACGTTCTACGCGATGTTCTCGCTGCGGCCCCGCCCGGCGACGGTGCTGCACGTCTGCACGGACATCGCGTGCGCGGCGCGGGGGTCGAAGGGCCTGACGGACGCCCTGACGTCCCGCCTGGGCCCCGCGGGCGGCGCTGCGGACGGCGCGGTATGGCAGGAG
>NZ_JACBXC010000603.1 GCF_013870535.1 Streptomyces phytophilus
CTCGGCATGTCGGCGGCGCTGCTGCTCGGGGTGCTGCCCGCGGAGCGGATGCCGGGGCCGGTGTCCTTCGCGCGGGACCTGCTGCCGTCCACGTACGGCGTGGAGGCGCTGATGGAGACGTTCGCCCCGGACCCCGACTGGGTCGCGGTCCTCGCCGACCTGGGGGTTTGCGCCGGCGTCGGGGTACCCGCGCTGGCGGCGGCGACGTGGGCGTACCGCCGGGCGGCGCTGCGGTCGTGAGCGCGGGCGGTCACGGCGACATTCCGAACGACCGTCCTGACTACGGCGGGCACCCCCCGCCCTGGCACGATGACGGGGTGACCGCTCCCCTGACACCGCACGAGCAGCCGCCGCACGAGCAGCCGGCCCACAACCCGTGGCACTACCCGTCCGCACCGGACGCCACCGCCGACAAGACGGCGGGACGCAAGCGCCGCCGCTGGTCGAAGGGCGACGACGACCTCGACACGCAGGGGTGGCACGCGTTCCTGATCCTGGTGGGCATCTCGGCGCTGGGGCTGCTGCTGGGCTTCCTGTGGGAGCGGTTCGCGCCGCGCGTGGCACTGGTCGTGCGCGGGGGCGAAGCCTGGCTGAAGGAGAGCGAGAGCGAGGACGCCATCTCCATCGACGGCACGTTCGCGCTGCTGGGGCTGGCCTTCGGCGCGGTGACGGCGCTGGCGGTGTTCCTGTGGCGGCGGCGCGGCGGCTGGCCGCTGGTGCTGGGCCTCGCGCTGGGCTCGCTGATCGGGGCGGTGGTGGCCTGGCGGTTCGGCATCGTGCTGGGCCCGCCGCAGAACGTGGACGAGCGGGCCGCGCAGCTCCGCGACGGCGGCGGCCTCGACGCGCCGCTGGAGCTGAAGGCCAAGGGTGCGCTGCTGGCGTGGCCGGGGGCGGCGATGGCCGTGCACCTGGTGCTGACCGGGCTGTTCGGGCCGCGCGACCCCGAGCCGCAGGCTCCCCCGCCGCCCACGGGCGGCTGGCAGGGCTGGGGCGCTCCGACAAACTGAGAGGCGGGCGGGGTCAGGCTCGTACGAGGCGGGCGGGCGGACGACGTCCGCGGCACGCGCGACCGGCTCCGTACCCCTCGGCCGGGTGTGCCGCTGCTACGCCTCCGGCTCCGCCGCCTGCGCGTGCTCGGCGGCCGAGCTGACGTCCACCTCGCGCCAGAACCCGGCCCGGATCGCGTACCGGTCGCGCTCGTCGATCTGGTCGTCCTTGTGCGCCAGCAGCCCGAAGCGGGCGGCGTAGCGCAGCAGCTCGCCGTCGATGCGGTGCGGGATACGCGGGTACTGGCCGGCCAGCAGCCGCAGCTTCAGCTGGTCCGCCAGCCGCTCCATCCAGCGCCGCGCGAAGACCTGCCCCACCTCGAACGGGTCGCCGCCGATGACGGTGATGTCCTCCTCGCGGTCCGCCCAGCGCTGCTCGGCCGTGGTGAGCTGGGCGAGCGTGGGCAGCCCGGCGATGTCCGGCGGCTCGGCGCCCGGCCGCTCGACCCATCCGCGGTCGGACGACCAGCGCAGGGTGGCGCTGCCCACGGGCGGCCCGTGGCGGCCCTCGGGCGCGGCGGGGCGGCCCAGGCTCGCGAGGTCCTTCGGAGTGGGTACGCCGCCCTTGCCGCCGGGGTCGTCCTCGTCCTCCGGTACGGCGTCGGGCGCCGTGCCCGCGTCGTCGTGGCGGCGCTCGGTGACCGGCGCCGCGGTCTGCGCGGTCCCGTTGGCGACGGTCTGCTTGCCGGCGACGGAGGTCTCGGAGGGCGGGGCGGAGAGGATCGCGGCGATCTCGGGCCGCGGCACGGGGCTGGGGGCGCAGATGCCGGTGAGGTCCTTGGCCCGCATGGCGCGGGTGATCCAGACCCGGTCGAGCACGCGCCGCTCGTCGGCCTCGGCGACCAGGTCCTCGGACTGGTTGTAGTCGCCGTCGGCGGCCTGGACCGCCCACAGGTGCACGGCGACGCCGTGCTCCTTCGCGGACATCATCCCCGGCAGCAGGTCGCCGTCGCCGGTGACGAGGACGACGTCGGCGCAGGCGCGGTTGCGGGCCAGCTCGGTCAGCTCCGCGTGCATCGCGGCGTCGACGCCCTTCTGCGCCCAGCGGCCGTCGCTGCGGGTGAGCGCGCCGAGGCGGACGGTGACGCGGGACATCACGCGCAGCCGCCGGTGTTCGGGCTGCGGCACGCGGTCGGGGGCGCCGTCGAACCAGTAGATACGCAGCAGCCGCTGCCCGGTGTCCGCCTCGGCCTGCTCGCGCAGGCCCTGGATGAGGGCGGGGTGGTCGACGGTGATCCGGGAGCGGGCGGGTTCTCCGGCGAGCAGGCTCGCGGCGGCGCCCAGCAGGTAGCCGGCGTCCACCAGGACGACGCAGCGGTCCACGATTCACCCTCTTCTCAGCCGGTTCCGGGCCGGTGCCGCGGAGTTCACATCGGGTTGCCTTCGAGTCTGCCCCACTGAGGGGTGGTTAACAGCAGGGCATCGATCATCGGCGTGGCGGACACCGATGCCCGGCCATGAACAGCGCGTACTACGCACGGTAATTATCCGACATGCGAGGCATCTCAGGCCGTGCGAAGGTGATCTCCGCGGGGGTCCGCGCCTGTAAAGGATCAGTGATGGGTAAGCGCAAGAACCGCGAGAAAAAACAGCAACAGCACTCCCACCGGGACAAGTACGCAGGGTCGCCGGCGGGCATACCCGACCGCGGCCGGCAGCGGCCGCTCGACGAGGCCCCGCCGCCAGGTGGCCGACCAGCGCACCCAGCCGTCCGCGCGCGGTCCGTCCGCGAGTTCGGCGCGGCGCCAGGTGGCGCCGCCGTCGGTGCTGACCTCGACCGCGCGCACGCCGCCGGCGCCGGACCAGGAGCGGCCGGTCAGCCGGTGCGTCTCGCCGGCGGCGAGGGTGGCGTTCCAGGGCAGTTCGAAGGCGCTCTTGAGAGTCTGCCGGCTCAGCGGCTCGCTGCCCTCGGGCGGGTAGGAGGGGCCGAAGAGGCGGTAGAAGTCGGTGTTCCAGGGTGAGTACAGCGGCTCGGCGGAGACCTGCACGTCGCCGACCCACTTGATCGAGGAGATGCCGACCCACGACGGTACGAGCACGCGCACCGGGTGCCCGTGGTCGGCGGGCAGCGGCTCGCCGTTCATCTCGTACGCGAGGATCACGTCGTCCAGCGCCTTGGCCACCGGCAGCGGGCGGCGCACGTGGCCGAGGTCGATCCCGTCCGCCACGTACGCGTCGTCCAGCCCGCTCGGCATCACGTCGACCGCCCGCCGGGTCAGCCCGGCCCGCCGCAGCACGTCGCCCAGGCGGGCGCCGCGCCAGCGGGCGACGCCGATGGCGCCGAGGGTCCACGACGTGCCGGAGACGGTGCCGCCCTGCTGGCCGGCGAAGAAGCTGCGCCCGTTGCCCGCGCACTCCACGAACGCCGACCGGACCGCGGTGGGCAGCGCCTTGAGGTCGTCGAGCCCGAACTCCGCCCCGCCGCCGCGCAGTCCGTCGCCCCAGACGCGCAGGCTCCAGTCGGCGGCGTCGAGCAGGGGCGTGGCGGTGTGGTTGCGGACGAAGAAGCGGTCGGCGGGGGTGTGGTAGCCGGTGCCCTTCAGGGCGGGCCAGTTGGTCTCGGCGTTGGTGCCGCGGACCGTGAA
>NZ_JACBXC010000604.1 GCF_013870535.1 Streptomyces phytophilus
GGACCGTTACCTTGACCGGCGCCGAGTCCCGTACCGGGCCCCGCGCCGGGACCGGCCTCCGGGCCCGGCGCGGACGTCACGTCTTCCCCGGCCCGTACCCCTGACCGCTCGGGGCCGTCAGGCCCGAAGCCCACCGGCAGCGGCCCGAGCTGGTCGAAGACCTCCACCGGCTCCTCCGCCGGATCCAGCTCCGGCAGCAGCTCCGCCGCCTCCGCCAGCGCCTTCCGCGTACCCGTCGCCGTGCGGAACCGCAGCTCCGGGTCCGGTTGCAGCAGGCTCGCGAGCACCTGCCACAGCGGTTCCGGCACCCCCTTCGGGGCCGGCGGCACGCCGTTGTTCAGGTACATCTCCACCAGTGCCTGGCTGTCCGGACGCTCCCCGGTCAGCAGGTACAGCGCCACCAGACCCACCGCGAACAGGTCCGCGGGGAAGTCCGGTTCGGCGCCCAGCATCTGCTCAGGCGCGAAGTAACCGGGCGTACCGACGACGAAGTTGGTGTCCGTCAGCCGCGGCTCGCCCTTGCGCATGGAGATGCCGAAGTCGGAGAGCCGCAGGTGGGGGCGGCCGGTGCCGGTCGCCTCCAGCAGCACGTTCGCCGGTTTGATGTCGCGGTGCACGATGTTCTCGCCGTGCACCGCGGCCAGCCCGGCGAGCAGCTGGTCGAGCAGCAGGCAGACGAACCGCGGCGGGAGCGGCCCGTAGTCGCCGATCAGATGGGCCAGTGAGCCGCCGCCCACCAGGTCCATCGTGAACAGCACCTTGTCGTCGTCGGCCGCCCAGCTGGCGGGTGCCAGCACGTGCGGGTGGTCGATGCGTACCGCCTGCTCGCGGACGAAGCGCAGCAGCGTGTGCGCGTCGCTCTGCTGCAGCACCTTGGCCGCCACATAGCGCCGTCGCCGGTGATCCCAGGCGCGCCAGACCGCGCCCACCCCGCCCCGGCCGATCGGATCGATCAGCTCGTACCGCCCAGCGAAGACCTCACCCATGCTGCTGCGCCCGCCCCTTGTACGGTTTATTGGTAATTCATTCGGTTATGACTGATGCGCTTCGTAATGTGCAACTGCGTCGGCGGTTCGGCCGGCGCCGTACACCCGGAGGAACTCTGCCAGCTCCGGATGCGTCGGCGCGAGCCGGTCCGCCGCGTCGATGATGTCGCCGGCGGCGGCGACCGAGCGCAGCAGCGACTGGATCTCCCGTACGACGCGACGCACCGTCGTCGATCCGGTCGACGACTGCGTCTGCGTCGTCCCGAGAACCGCCCCGCCCGCGCTCTTGCGGATGCCCTCCATCCGTTCCGCCGCCTCCGCCGCCGAAACGCTGCCGCTCGTGACCTCCGCGGCCAGCTCCTGCAGCGCCTGTACGCGCTGTACCACCGACGGATTGCCGATCTTCGCCCGCTGCCCGCTCATGAGCTGCGACAGCATCGGCGCCGAAATACCGAGCACGGCGGCCAGCCGTGCCTGGTTGAGGCCGAGATCGTCGATCAGCCGCCGGAACAGCACGCCCAGCGGTTCGCCATACCAGCTTCGCTGTAGCTCTCGTGCGCGTTCGCTGGTGTCCTGCCGTGGAGCTCCCATGCCGTGCGGCCTCCCCAGATGTCCCCGAGTCCAGATTCGCGCTTGCGAACTGCATCCTACGGAGCAGGACCGCCCCCAGACAGACCTCGGGGAGGTGAGATAACCGGGACGCGTTCTTCCACGTCCGCGAGGGTCTACGCGTGCCAACCCAGCAGCCGTCCGCGGTGTCGGACAGGGCCTAGGACAGCTCTGGCGGCGGGGTGCGCTCCTCGTCGACGCGGTCCACGCGCTCCAGCTCGCCCCAGACGACGTAGCGGTGCCGGGAGGTGTACATGGGGGTGCACGTGGTGAGCGTGATGTACCGGCCGGGCTTCGTCTTCCCGGACTCCTCCGGGACCTCGTCCAGCACGCCGGTGTTGTACTTCGAGGTCTCGGAGAGCACGGCGTACGTCTTGTAGACGAACCAGCGGTCCTTCGTCTCGAAGACGATCGGGTCGCCCTCCTCTACGCGGTGGATGTCGTGGAACTTCGCGCCGTGCCCGTCGCGGTGGGCGGCGAGGGTGAAGTTGCCGCGGCGGTCCCAGGGCATGGCCGACTTCCGCGGCTCGGTGTAGTAGCCGGCGACGCCCTTGTTCAGGTCCTCGGTCGCCGTGCCCTTGCGGACGAGGACGTTCTCCTCCATCGCGGGCACGTGCAGGAAGCCGATGCCGCCCTTGAGGTCGCCGATGTCGACGGGGCGGGGCTTGCCGTCGTCGGGGGTGTTCTCCCAGGAGTCGCGGAGGTCGTCGGTCATGCGGCCGGCTTCGCGGTTGGCCTGGACGTTGGTCCAGTACAAGGAGTAGACGACGAAGAGCGCCATGAGGACGCCGACGGTGATCAGCACCTCGCCGAAGAGGCTGACGGCCCCGGCGAGGAGGCCGCGGCGGCCGCGGGGGCGGGGGCGGGGCGCGGTCCCGCCCTCCTCCGCCGACTCCGCCGACTCCGCCGACTGATCCTGCTCCCGGTCCTCCGGTGCCTCTGCCGCGGCCTCTTCTTCTACGCTCCTCTTCGCGGCCTTCTCCGGGGCCTCGGGCGCAGCCTCTTCCGCGGCCTCCGCTGCGGGTCTGCTCTCCCGCTCATCGTCCGTCGCTGCCACCGCTTCCCCGTCCGTTCCGTCCCGCCGGCCGCCGGCCCGCCCGTACCGCTCAGTCCATGAGCGCGTCGGGCTTGCCCTTGCTGCGCGGACGCTCCTCGATCATCTTGCCCCAGACAATAAGCCGATATTTGGACGTGTACTCAGGCGTGCAGGTCGTTAGTGTGACGTAGCGCCCCGGCTCGGTGAATCCCGACCCCTCGGGCACCGGGTTGATGACGTCGGTGTTCGACGGCGAGGTCGACGGGAGCGTGCTGGACACCTCGTAGATGTAGTACGTGTCCTTGGTCTCGACGATGATCTCCTCGCCCGTCTCCAGCTTGTTGATGTACCGGAAGGGCTCGCCGTGGGTGTTGCGGTGCCCGGCGACCGCGAAGTTCCCCTTCTCGTCCCACGGCATCGCGGTCTTGAGGTCGCCCTCCGAGTAGTGGCCGAGGAGCCCGCGGTCCAGGACGTTCTGCTTGTCGATGCCCTGCGCCACCGGGCGGTTCACGTCCAGCGACGGGATGTGCATGATGGCGAAGCCCTCGCCGGCCTCGAACGCGCCCGGGTCGCGGGCGTCGGCCTTGCCCGCGCCGTCGCCGCGCTTCCACTGCTCCTCCAGCTGCTTGGCCTCCTGCCGCGACTCGCGGTCGGCGAGGACGTTGGTCCACCAGAGCTGGTACACGACGAAGAGGAGCATCAGCACGCCGAGCGTGATGAACGACTCACCGGTGATGCGGCTGATCAGCACGGTGCGCTGCTGCTTCGCGGCACGGGCGGCCTTGCGGGCGGCCATGCGGGTGCCCAGGGCGCGGGCGACGTTCAGGGACATCGTCTGAACGGTGCGGTCCTCGCGGTCGCCGCGGCCTTCGCCCGGGGGTATCCCGCGGCGGCGGGCGGCGGGGGCGGTGCCCCAGGTGAGGCGCTGGTCCGCGGTGGCGTTCGCGGGCTGGTCGGGGGTACGGGCCGCGGGGGCGGGGGCGGACG
>NZ_JACBXC010000605.1 GCF_013870535.1 Streptomyces phytophilus
CGCCGGGTCCGGTGCGGGTGGTGTCGGGGTTGGCGGGGCGGGTGCCGGGGGCGGGGGAGGCGATCGCGCGGAGTCTGCTGCTCCCGCGCGTGTTGCTGCCGGTGCTGCCGGTGCTGCCTTTGCGGCCGGTTCCGGCGGCTCGTCGCCGGGTGGCCGGGCTCCGGCGGGGGCCACCGCGTCGGGGGAGGGGGCTGCCGGTGCCGGGCGTGGTCCGCGGGGCGATGGCGATGGTGATGTCGGGGCCGGTGGTGGGCCGGGGCCGAATCTGGATGATCTGGAGTCGCTGATCGGGGAGTCCCGGGCGGCCGGTATGGCCGTGGACTTCGCGGAGGAGGGCGACGCCGGCCCGTACGCCGCGGAGGTGGAGCAGACGGTCTATCGGGTGGTGCAGGAGGCGCTGACCAACGTGCACAAGCACGCTCCCGGTGCGAAGACGCGGGTGCTGCTCGCGCACCGGGTCGCCGAGGTGGCCGTGCTGGTGCTCAACGGCCCGTCCGATGCCGCCTCGCAGAGTGCCGGGCTGCCGAGTGGTGGCAACGGGCTGGTGGGCATGCGTGAGCGTGTGACGGGTCTGGGCGGCGGTTTCGTCTCGGGTGCGACGGAGGCTGGGGGTTTCCGCGTCTCGGCCGTGCTGCCCAGCGGGACGTAGCGCCCCCGGCCCCGCGGATGCCCCGCCTCGGCGCTACGCCGGGACCCGGGCCCCGTCTCCGTCTCCGTCTCCGTACCGCCTATCCCGCCTCCGGTGTCAGACGCTGCGGTTCGAGTCCGGTCACCAGCGTCACCAGCGCCTCGTCGACGGTTCTGCCGAGGAACCAGTCCCCGGCGTGGTCCAGCGCGTATCCGCGGCCGTCCGCGTCGACGGCGAGCACTGCCTGTGCCGTGCTGCCGTCGGGGGCCAGTTCCGCGCCGAGCGGGCACAGCTCCGTCTGGAGTGCGCGGCCCAGGTCCGCGAGGGTGCGGGTGAGGTGGAGTCCGTGCATGGGGTCGACGTGCAGGTCGGCCGGGCCGAGTTGGCGGCCCGGGCCTTCGCCGACGATGCGCAGGCCGCCGAATTCCGCCCATGCCTCGACGGCCGCGGGGAACACCGCGTGCACGTGTCCGCCGGGGGAGACGTGGGCCCGTAGCGCGTCTGCCCAGCTTTCCGCCTGTCTTATGTCCCACCGGCCCGGCTCCCAGCCGGCCGCGCGCAGCGCGCTGTCGACGTCGACGGGGAAGCGCGTGTGGTGCGCGGCCAGGTCGCGCGGGTCCGTGGGGACCACGGCTCAGCCTTCGGCGTGCGCGTCACCGATGGTGCGCACGCCGAAGTGGGTGAGGAGGGCGGCGCAGGAGCGGCACGGCGGTGCGTACCGCCCGTGCAGCGGGTCGCCGTCCTCGCGGATGTGCCGGGCGGTGATCTTCGCCTGCTTCAGTGCGCGTCGCGCTTCTCCCGCGGAGAGCGGTTTGCGCGCGGCGCGTTTGCTGCGCCCGGCCTCGACGGCGGCGAGGTGCCGGGAGAGCAGCACGGCTTCCGGGCAGCGTCCGGTGAAGCGTTCGCGGCGGCCGCTGGTGAGGGTGTCCAGGAAGTCCTGGACGAGGGGGTGGAGCAGGGGGCCCTGGCCGGCGCGGCCCGCGGTGCAGGTGAGGGTCTGGCCGCGGACGGAGAGGGCGGCGCCGACGGCCGGCAGGACGCCGTCCCGCCGGCTGGCCAGGCGCGGTACGCCGTCGCCGGGCGCCGTGTCGCGCCAGTCTGTGCGGGGGTCGGCCGCCGGGCCTGTCCCCGTCCCCATGTCCGTTTCCATGTATCCGTACGGAGTGTCCGTCCCGCCGAACGTGCTTCCCATACCGCCGTATGGATCGCCGCCGGTGAGCGGATCGACTGTGTCTGAGCGTGCGTGCATAGCGGTAAGAGCCTCCCCCGTGAAACTCCGCTGTCTCGCGTCGTCCAGCTTGCCACATACGTACGACACGACACCCGAGGTGCCTTCCGTACCGGCGTGTGCACACCTCGCGGTCCGGGCGGGTGCTGGGCAAGTCCGTCATTGCGGAGCAGATCACGCCGCTTGCCGGGGCGCTCTCTGACCAGGGCAAGACCGCCGGCCGCGGCACCCCATAGGCTGTGTTTTGACGGAGACCAACGGCAGGGGGCACACGCGATGACGTCAGGTCGGCGAGGAACGACCGTCGCACCGCCGAACGCGGCATACGCCGGGCAGGTCGTGAACTTCCCGGACCCGGTCCGGGCTGCCAGACACCCCCGGGGCGTGCGGGTCGACGCCGACGGTTACCCGGACTTCTCCGCGTACGCGCGCGCGGCGGCGGAGATCGCGGAGCCCCCGGAGGGCTTCGGTATCGACGAGCTGCGGCTGACGGACTACGTGTCGGCGAACGCGGCGCTGCACGCGCAGGGCCACGAGCTGTGGTCGACGCTGCCGCCGGTGGCGACGCCGCACGGCTGGACGTGGCATCACGTGGCGGGCAGCCGCCGCATGGAGCTGGTGCCGGCGGATGTGAAGGCGCTGCTGCGGCACCACGGCGGGCTGGCGACGGCGGCGGTGGACCAGGACAAGCGCGGTACGCGCCCGCTGCAGGAGACGCGGCCGGTGCACTTCACGCTGCCGCGTGACGGCGCGTCGGTGAGCGAGGACCAGGTCGTGGGCATCGAGGAGGATCTGGGTTACGGGCTGCCGGGTGCGTACCGCGACTTCCTGAAGGCGGCGGGCGGCTGTGCGCCGGTGGGCGCGGCGCTGGATCCGGACCTGGGGCTGCTGGTGGACCAGCCGTTCTTCACGGTGCGTGAGGAGGCGGCGGTCAATGATCTGGTCTATGTCAACAAGTGCCTGCGCGACCATCTGACGAAGGACTATCTGGGCATCGCGTTCCTGCAGGGCGGGGTGCTGGCGTTGAAGACGAAGGGCCGCAGGCGCGGCAGCGTGTGGTTCTGCCCGTACGACGACGCCCGCGACCAGGGCGATTCCGGTTGGACGGTCGCGGAGCGGGCGGAGCGGCTGCTGCTGTTCTGCGGGGAGGACTTCGACGCCTTCCTGGACCGGCTGGTCGGGGGCCCGCCGGAGTTGGAGACCGTGGCGAATCTGATGGTGGACGGCGGCTTCGCGCGCGCCGTGCCGGTGGAGGGGTGAAGGCGTAGTGGTCACCTTCGCACAGGCGCAGGAGCGCGCCGACTCGTGGATCAACGGGGGGGTGCCGCAGCAGCGGCGCCGCGAGGTCAAGGTGCGGGAGTTCGAGCTGGGCTTCGTGGCCTGGGCCGAGATCCCGGCCGGTGGTGAGGTGCCGGAGGGTTCGGGGGCGCGGATGGTCATCGCGCGCGACTCGGGCGACACGACGCTGTGGCCGGCGCTGCCGGTGGGCGAGGTGATCCGGCGTTTCGAGGAGGAGTACGGGGGTGAGGAGGCGGCGGCGCCGCGGGGGGCGCAGCCGGGGGAGCGCGTGGATCTGGGGGCGACGTCGTTCCTGCTGACGCCGCCGGAGTGGCTGCAGGAGGCGGCGGACCAGATCGGGATCCCGCGGCGCGGGGACCCGGGGTCTGCGGGCTCGCCGGGGTCTTCCGGTTCTGCGGGTTCCCCGGGTTCTGCGGGTTCTTCGGGTTCGCCGGTGCCGTCCGGGTCTTCGGGT
>NZ_JACBXC010000606.1 GCF_013870535.1 Streptomyces phytophilus
CCAGGCCAGCGGGAAGCCGGCGCGGGCGCAGTCGAGTACGTGCTGCAGGGTGCGCGGCGAGAGCAGGCCGCGCAGGTGCGGGTCGAGGGCGGCCCACTGCCGGAACACCTCGCGCAGGTCCCAGTCGGGGAACCGGGCGGCCAGCGCGTGCCGCCAGGCGGTATCGTTGGCGGTCAGCCGGAGGGTGACCATCCGGTCCAGGATCGCCAGGTCGGAGCGGCGCACGCTGGTCTCGGCGAGCGACTCGTTGTCGGTGAGGAAGACCCCGACGCAGCCCAGCTCGCGCAGGTCGTACTCGCCGAGCGTCCAGTTGCAGGCCATCTGCATGAGCTGCGACTGCACGGTGTTGCCCGCCTGGAGGGAGTCGTCGACGAGGAGGACGAACGGCGTGCCGGGGGTGAGCTGGCGCATCACGAGCTGGCGCAGGGCCAGTTCGCCGCTGCGCTCGTCCCGTACGGGGGCGTTGATCAGCAGGTCGTCCGGGGCGAGGTTGGCCGCGGGGAGGACCACGAGGCCGGTGCCGGGGTAGCGCTTCGGTACGTACGAGACGAAGGTGGACGTCTTGCCGATGCCGTGCTCGCCGAAGATCTGCCCGGTCTGGCCGGTGGCGATCATCGCGTCGATGAACTTCTCCAGCGCGGCGGTCGGGCCGTCCGCGGGCGGTTCCGGGTAGGTGGCGTTCGCCCGCCACTGCCGGCCCGCGGCGGGTGTTCCGGGCGGAGTCGCGGGCGGGGTCGCGGCGGCCACTAGGTGCTTCTCCTCGGCGTCATCGGTTTCCTCGGTTGCCGTTCGGACGTGACCCGGTGGCAGGCCATGGGGCGGTGGTGCCGCTCCGGCCAGTCGTCGCCGCCGTCGGTGATGAGCCAGATCCAGCGGTCGGGGTCGGCGGGGGTGACGTGGGGCGCGTAGCCGTCGGTGACGACGATCACCGCGTCGGGCTCGTGCGGGAAGGGTTTGCCGGCGACCTCCAGCCGGCCTTCCGCGTAGTCGACGACGCATCGGAAGTCGGTGCCGCCGCCGCCCGCCACCCGCTCCCCGGGGACGAACGGCATCACGGTGCCGTCGAAGGAGAGCCAGTGGCTCTCCACCCCGTCCGTCTGCCCGACGAGGGTGGTCAGCCACTCGACGACGGCGTCGGGCATCGACCCCGAGGTGTCGAACGCGACGAGCACCACCTTCGTGCGCTCCGGGCCGCGGCGGGTGAGCATCGGCTCGTGGCCGAGCGCGAGGACGATCGCGCCGTGCTTCTTCGGGTAGACCAGCCGTTCGCTCTCGGTCAGCTTGGAGGCGAGTACGTCGGTCAGCCACCGCTGCCACCAGTCGACCCGGCGGGTGCGGGGTGTGCTGCCGCGCAGCTGGTCCAGGCCGAGGCGGCCCCACAGCCGGCTGAAGCGCTCGCCGCCGCCCGCGGTGCGGTCGGCGAGGCCGAGGAGTTCCTCGCGTGCCGACCTGCCGCCGCGCAGCGCCGACTGCATCACCTCGCGCAGCACGTCGTCGCCGACCTGCGCGACGGTCTCGGGGTCGAGGGGGACCCCGGTGCCGGCCGCGCCTTCGGCGAGGTGGACGCAGTGGCCGGACCGGGGCGTCTCGTGCTTCATCATGCGGCGCAGTTCGCCGTAGACCGTCAGGTCGGTACGGCTGAAGTCGTCGTACGGCAGCGGGTCGAGGCCCTGCTCCCGCAGGTCGTCCCGGTACGCGCGGTACACGGCGTCCGGGTCGACGCCCACCGGCTCGGGTGCCCCGCCGCCGGGGGGCACGGCCTCCGGTAACGCGGTCCGGCCCAGGCGGCGCAGGGCGACGTGGTTGATCGCCACCTCGGCGGCGAGCGTGAACACCGGGTCGGAGCGCAGCTCCTCGTCCACGTACAGGTGCCGGTGCATCAGGTGCCGCGCCTCGTGGAAGAGCACGAACTTGACGCCGTCGAAGTCCAGGGAGGCGAAGAAGTACGGGTTGTAGAGCAGCGCGCAGCGGCCGTCGCCGGTGGCCGTGACGGCGGCGGTCGGGATCGCGGTGGTGGCGAGGTGGCGGTGGCACTTCGCGTACAGCCACGAGGCCACGACACTCTGCCCGACCCCGAAGTCCAGCAGCGCGGCCTCCTTGCGGCGCCGCGCCTCCGCCACGACCTCCAGGTCGACGGGCTCCCCCGCAGGCTCCGCGGCCGGCGCTCCGCCGCCCGGCCGGCGCAGGTCGGGCGCCCCGTGCGTACTCCGCTCCCCCTGCACCCGTGATCTCCCCTCGCCGCTCGCGGGCACGCTACATGCCGCCCCTCCCGCGGTGTGACGCGGGTTCAGAGCGTGCCCGCGCAGAGCGCCAGGCGGGGGTCGGTGAAGGACCAGTAGTAGGTGTCCGAGCCGGGCGGGCAGGTCTGCGGGTCGGCCAGCGGCTCCGCGGCGGTGATCCGGTACATGCGGTTGTCGATCTGGGGGATCTCGGTCCTGCTGCAGCGCGTCACGGACAGGAAGCTCGCGGCGCTGTCCGGTGAGCCGTCGCCCGCGTCGGGGCCGGGGAAGCACTGCCCCGCGCGGCCGCGCGACGCAGACGGCGACGGCGACACCGCTGCAACTGCCGTCGTCGGGGTCGGAGTCGACGGAAAACTCGTCGCGGCCCTCGCCGCGCGGGCACACCGGATCGGCGAATATCTCGCTCCAGCGCAGCCCGGTCACCTTCACGTACGCCTTGTCCGCCCCGCAGGGCACGGGATCCGGCTCCCCGACGCCGTACCACGCGTCGAACATGGCCACGTTGCGGTCGGGCGCCGCCCCGCTCCCGGCGGGACGGCCCTCGTCCGTCAGCCGCGGAACTCGGCCTCCAGCACCGCGTTCTCCCCCGCCTGGGCGCCCCGGTCGCCGTTCCGGACGCCACCCTCAGCAGCCCTCCGGCTTGCATACCCCCCAGGGGTAGTGTTATATCTTCCTCGCATACCCCCTAGGGGTATTATTCCAGAGGAGGCGTACTGCCATGTCATCCGTCAACCCCCGCCGCTGGTGGGCACTGCTCGTGCTCGCCACCGCGCAGTTCATGGTCATCATGGACACCTCGATCATCGGCGTCGCGCTCCCCGAGATGCAGCGCGACCTGGGCTTCTCGCCGGGCGATCTGCAGTGGGTCTTCAACGCCTACGTCGTCGCCTTCGGCGGTCTGCTGCTCCTCGGCGGGCGGCTGTCCGACCTCTTCGGCGCCCGCCGCGTGTTCGTCACCGGATGGGGCGTGCTCATCGCCGGCTCCGTGGTGGCCGCGGCGGCGCAGACCGCCTGGGTCGAGATAGCCGGGCGCGCCGTGCAGGGCGTCGGCGGCGCGCTCATCGCGCCCGCCGCCATGACCCTGCTCATGATCCTCTTCAGCCACGACCCCCGGGAGCTGGGCAAGGCGCTCGCGCTGTACGGCGCCGCCGCCCCGGCCGGCGGCACCGCCGGGGTCTTCCTCGGCGGCGTGTTCACCGAGTGGCTGAGCTGGCCGTGGATCTTCATCATCTACGTGCCCATCGGCATCGCCACCCTGCTCGCCACCGGCCTGCTGCCGTCCGTCCAGCCCCGCCGCGGCGGCGTGGACGTGCACGGCGCCGGACAGCAGCGCCGCCAGGCTGTGCCGGGTACGTCCC
>NZ_JACBXC010000607.1 GCF_013870535.1 Streptomyces phytophilus
CCGCGAACAGTTCGTCGCACGGCGCGCTCTCCATCACCTTCCCGCCGTACATGACCACGACGTGGTCGGAGAGGTGCCGGACCACCCCCATGTCGTGCGAGATGAACAGGAAGCTGACGTCCCGCTCGCGGCGGAGGTCCTGGATGAGGTTGAGGATCTGGCCCTGGATGCTCACGTCGAGCGCCGAGACGATCTCGTCGCACACGATGAACCGCGGCTCCACCGCCAGCGCCCGCGCGATCGCGGCCCGCTGGCGCTGCCCGCCGGACAGCTCGTGCGGATAGCGGCCGGCCAACTGGGCGCGCAGGCCCACCTGGTCGAGGAGTTCCGCGACCCGCCGGGAGACGCCGCCGGGCGCCACCGTGCGGTGCACCGTGAGGACTTCGCGGAGCATCGTGCGCAGCGTCATCCGCGGGTTGAGGCTGGCGTACGGGTCCTGGTAGACGATCTGCGCCACGCGCGGCAGCGTCCGGTCGCGGCGCAGCTCGCCCAGCTCCCGGCCGTGCAGCCGCACGCTGCCCGAGGTGACGGGGGACAGGCCGAGCAGGGCGCGGCCCGTGGTGGTCTTGCCGCTGCCGGACTCGCCGACGAGGCTGACGATGCTGCGTGCGGGGACGGTGAAGGAGACGCCGGCCACGGCGCGGGTCGTGCCGGTCACGCGGCGCAGCAGCCCGGTGCGTACGGGGAAGTCCACCCGCAGGTCCGTCACCACGGCGGCGGGCGGGGCAGTGTTCTCGGCGGTGTTCTCGGCGGTGTTCTCGGCGGTGTTCTCGGCGGTGTTCTCGGCTGCGGTCATGTGCGGGCTCCTTCCGCGGGGGCGGGGGCGGTGACCGGGCAGCGGACCAGGTGCCCGGCGCGTGCCGGATCCGGTTCCGCCAGCAGTGGGACACTGTCCCCGCACTCGTCCCGCGCCAGCGTGCAGCGCGGCTGGAACGCGCATCCCGGCGGCGGCGCCGACGGGTGCGGCGGCAGGCCGGGGATGGCGGGGAGCCGGTCGCCCGGCTTCCTGTCCATCCGCGGTACGGACTGCATGAGGGCCCGCGTGTACGGGTGGCCCGGGGCGTCGAACAGTTCGGCGGTCGACGCCGTTTCGACGATCATCCCGCCGTACATCACGGCGATCCGGTCCGTGACCCCGGCGACGACGCCCAGGTCGTGGGTGATGAGCACCAGCGCCATGTCCAGCTCCCGGCGCAGCCGGTCGATGAGCCGCAGCACCTGGGACTGGATGGAGACGTCGAGCGCGGTGGTCGGCTCGTCGGCGATGAGCAGCTTGGGTTCGCGGCTGATCGCCATGGCGATCAGGACGCGCTGGCGCATGCCGCCGGAGAGCTGGTGCGGGTAGGCGCGGAGCCGTTCGCGGGCGGCGGGGATGCCGACGAGCTGGAGCAGTTCGGTGCAGCGGTCGGCGGCGGACCTGCGGTTGTGGCCGTCGTAGCGGATCAGCGGCTCGGCCATCTGCCTGCCGACGGTCATGGCGGGGTTGAGCGCGGACAGGGCGTCCTGCGAGACGAGCCCGATGCCGGAGCCGCGGATCCCGCGCAGCTGCTTCTGGGTGAGCGCGGTGAGGTCCGTGCCGTCGAACGTCACCCGGCCCGAGACCCGGGCGCCGGCCCGCCCCAGCATGCCGAGGACCGCCAGCATCGTCTGGCTCTTGCCGCTCCCGGACTCGCCGACGACGCCCAGCGACTCGCCGGCGGCGACGCGGAAGGAGACGTCGCGGACGGTGGTCAGCGAGGAGTCGTGGTCGTGGCCCGGGTGGGTGACCTCTAGGTGCGCTACGTCCAGCACGTTCACGGTGATGCCTCCCTACGCGAGCTTGATCTTGGGGTTGAAGTACGCCTGCGCCACGTCGACCAGCATGTTGATCAGCACGAAGGCGACGGCGATGACGAGGATCCCGCCCTGCACGAGGGGGATGTCGCGGGACGAGATGGCCTGCTGGAGCGCGAGCCCGACGCCCGGCCAGGAGAACACCGTCTCGGTGAGTACCGCCCCGCTGAGCAGGAACCCGGCCTGGAGGCCGATCACCGTGACCACCGACGGCATGGCGTTCGGCAGCACGTGCCGTACGACGACGTGGAACTCGCCGATGCCGCGCGAACGCGCCGTCTGCACGTAGTCGTTGTCGATGACCTCCAGGACGGCCGAGCGGGTCATGCGGGCGATGACCGCGAGCGACCAGGCGGCCAGGGTGACGACGGGCAGCACCATGTGCGCCGCGGTGTCGAGGGCGCCGCCGCCGGCGATGGAGGTCATGCCGGTGGCCGGCAGGATCCGCAGTTGCAGCGAGAAGACGACGATCAGGACGAGGCCGAGCCAGAACGACGGCACCGAGTTGAGGAACAGCACGCCGACGGTCAGCCCCCGGTCGCGTACGGAACCGGGCTTCTGCGCCGCCCAGGTGCCGATGGCCACGCCGAGGACCGCCGCGACGACGATGGCGGTGCCGGAGAGCAGCAGGGTGTTCAGCAGCCGCTCGGACAGCACCTCGGAGACCGGGCGGCCGAAGGACAGGGAGCGGCCGAGGTCGCCGCTGAAGAGGTTGCCGAGGTAGGTGAAGTACCGGGAGACGGCGGGCTCGTCGAGGCCGAGGTCGGCGCGCAGGGCCGCGCGGTCCTCCTCGGACGAGGTCGGGCCGAGGAGCGCGGTGGCCTGGTCGCCGGGGATGATCTGGCCGAGGCCGAAGGTGGCGACGGTCACCCCGAGGAGTACGGGGATCATCTGCAGCCCGCGGCGCAGGATGAAGGTCAGCATGCGGCTTCTCCCGTCTTGCCCTCGTCCGCCGCGCGGTCGTCCTTCTTCGCCGCGCGGGAGCGCCGCGAGCGCGGGTCGAGCCGGTCCCGTACGCCGTCGCCGAGGAGGTTGAAGCCCACCGCCAGGACCACCACCGCCAGGCCGGGGAGCGTGGCGACGTGCGGCGAGGTCACCAGCAGCGCCCGGCCGCCGCTGAGCATCTGGCCCCAGTCGGGCGTCGGCGGCTGGGCGCCGAGGCCGAGGAAGGCGAGGCTGGCGCTGAGGATGACGTTGCGGCCGGTCTGCAGGGTGGCGAAGACGACCAGGCCGCCCAGCAGGTTCGGGGCGATGTGGCGGAACGCGATCCGCCCGTGCCCGTACCCGAGGGCCGAGGCCGCCTCCACGTACTGCTCCTGCCGCAGCGAGACGACGTTGCCGCGGACGATCCGGCCGAACTCGGGGATCGTCACGACCACCACCGCCACGATCAGCGACGTGGTGCTGGGCCCCAGCGCGACGCCGATGCCCAGCGCCAGCAGGATGCCGGGGAACGAGAACATCACGTCGAAGATCCGCATCAGCACGCTGTCGACCCAGCCGCCGACGTAGCCGGAGAACAGGCCGATGCAGCCGCCGACGGCCAGCGCGAGGAGCGTCGGCAGGATCGCGACGAGCAGCGCCATCCGGGCCCCGTACATCAGCCTGCTGAGGATGTCGCGGCCCACCTCGTCGGTGCCCAGCAGGTGGCCGTCGCTGAAGAGGCCGAGGCCGATGGCCGCGGGGTCGGTGTCCAGCGGGTCGTGCGGGGCGATGAGCGGGGCCAGGAGCGCGACGAGGACGGTGACGGCGACGATGCCGCC
>NZ_JACBXC010000608.1 GCF_013870535.1 Streptomyces phytophilus
GACCGTTCGCTATCCGCGGTTGCGGCGCGCGCCGCGCCGCTCGACCTGCGGAGTCATCCTGCTTCGCTGCGACTTGGCATCGTTGTGCGCCTCCGTCGAGGACTGCCGCCGGTCCTCCTCGACGCGCTCGGTCCGGGCGTTCATCGCCTCCTGGAACGCGGCGTTGCCGCCCTGCCGGTGCCTGGTGGAGTCGTGCTTGTGGTGCTTGGCCATGACCGACGCCTCCTCGTGACCCTGGTGACGCTGTCGAACGTGTCGGTCGCTATCCACTGTCCCACGAATGGACTAATCAGTCATATCCGGCAGGTCGAAGTGGTCGCCGAGCAGTGGTGCCAGCAGGTCGCCGTGCGTGCCGATGCGCTCCAGCACGTCACCGGGGAGGAAGACCAGCTCGTCCGGATCGCCGCAAGCCTCCACCTCGTCCCAGGTCAGCGGGGTGGAGACGGTCGGCCGGGCCTTGGCGCGCAGCACGTACGGGGCGACGGTGGTCTTCGCCCGCGAGTTCTGGCTCCAGTCGACGAAGACCTTCCGCGGGCGCAGCTTGCGTGCCATCCGGTGCAGGATCAGCTCCGGGTGCTCCTCCTCCAGCCGCCGGGCCAGGGACTTCGCGTACGCGCTGGTGGCCTCGGCGGAGGCGGGGGCGAGGGGCACGTACAGGTGCAGGCCCTTGGAGCCGGAGGTCTTGGGCCAGGCGTCGAGCCCGTCCGCGCGCAGCGCCTCGCGCACGAGCAGCGCGGCGCGGCAGCACTCGACGACTGTGGCGGGCGGGCCGGGGTCGAGGTCGAAGACGATCCGGTCGGCGAGCCGGTCGCCGGCCCTGACCGGCCCCGCCGCCTTCTTCGCGCCGGGGTCGAGGGCCCTCCACTGCGGTACGTGCAGCTCCAGCGCGGCGAGGTTCGCCGCCCAGAGCAGGGTCGGCAGGTCCTGGACGAGCACGTGGTGCACGGTGCTCCGGGTCAGCTCGACATCGACGGTGCTCACCCATTCAGGCGTGCCCGCGGGGGCGTTCTTGGCGAAGAACCGCTGCCCGTCCACGCCGTCCGGGAAGCGCAGGAAGGAGGCGGCCCGGTCGCGTACGTGCGGCAGCAGGACGTCGGCGACTTGGGCGTAGTAGTGCAGCGCCTCGCCCTTGGTGAAGCCGTGCTCGGGCCACAGCACCTTGTCGAGGTTGCTGAGCTTCAGGCGGCGTCCTTCGACCTCGGTGACCGGCATATGCTGAACCTCCGGGAGAGAGGACATATGGATGAAATCTATATGGAAGGGTGCGATCTCCTTCGGGTTGGTCAGCATCCCCGTCCAGCTCTACTCCGCCACCGAGGAGCACGGGGTGTCCTTCCGGCAGGTGCACGCCGAGGACGGCGGCCGGATCCGCTACCGGCGGTTCTGCGAGCTGGAGGACCGCGAGGTGCAGTACGCGGAGATCACCAGGGCGTACGAGACGGAGGACGGCGACCTCGTCGTCCTCACCCCCGAGGACCTCGCCCAGCTGCCGCTGCCCAGCAAGAAGATCATCGACGTGGTGGGCTTCGAGGAGACCGGCTACTTCGACCCCATCCAGTTCTCCCGCGCGTACTACGTCAAGGCCGCCGACGCCGCGGCGGCCAAGCCGTACGTCCTGCTCCGCGAGGCGCTGAAGCGCTCGGGGCGGGTGGCGGTGGTCAAGGTGGCGCTCCGCAACCGCGAGGCGCCCGCGCTGGTGCGGGTGCTGGAGGAGGAGGACGTCCTCGTCCTGCACACGATGCTCTGGCCCGACGAGGTGCGCTCGGCGCAGACGGTGGCGCCGGACGAGAAGGTGACGGTGCGCCGGCAGGAACTGGACATGGTCGACTCCCTCATGGATGCGCTGGGCGGCTACGACCCGGACGAGTTCACGGACGAGTACCGCGAAGCGGTCGAAGCACTCGTCGCGAGCAAGGAGGGCATCGCGCCGCCGCTGCCGAAGGAGGCGGAGGGCGAGGAGAAGGGCCAGGTCATCGACCTGATGTCGGCGCTGGAGGCGAGCGTCAAGGCGGCGCAGGACAAACGCGGGGGGACGGCGGCGCCGCGGAAGAAGGCGGCGGCGAAGAAGACGGCCGCGAAGAAGAAGACGGCGGCGAAGAAGACCGCGACGACGGGCAAGAAGACCGCGACCAAGACAGCGGCCAAGACGACGGCCAAGACGACGGCGAAGAAGACCGGCAAGAAGGCGGCGAAGAAGCCGGGCAAGGCGGCCTGATCGATCGGCCCATCGGCCCATCGGCCCGTCGGCCCATCGGCACGGGGACCGGGAGGGCGGGTCGGCCGGAGCCGACGGGCGGGGGCCCGCACGTCGGCGGACCCCCGCCCGGTGGGCAGGGTGGGGCGGTCAGAACCAGCGGCCGCGGCCCTTGCCCTCCCCGATGTCCTCGGCGGCGCCGGGGGTGTCGGCGCTCTCGGGCGCGGCGGCATGGCCCCGGCTCTCCGTGGATCCCTCGTGCTGCCCGTATCGGATGCCCCCGCCGCGCAGGTCGTAGCCTTCCTGCACCTCGCGGACGCTCATCGACGAGCCCTGGCCGGCCGGCACGTTCTCGACGATCTCCTCGGTCTTGAGGACGGTCTCGAACGTCTGGGTGTCCTCGATCCGCCGGGTGCCGATGTCGGCGACGGCGTAGGGCTCGGACACCTTGTGGACGACGACCTCGGCGTCCTCGCCGTAGAGCGGCACCTTCACGCTGCGCTCCACGAACTCGTGGTGGTCGCCGGCGATCAGGTTGCCGTCCTTGCCGTCGACGTCGCTGCGCCGTACGACGCACTCGTCGTGGCCGCGGGTGACCTCGAACCGCTGCGGGGTCTCCCGCACCCGGATCGTGACCTCGGCCTCGCCCATGGGCTGCCGCCGGTCGACGGGCTCGACCTGGAGCCGCTCGCGGTACGCGACGACGCGCTGGTCCTCCGCCGCGCCGCCCCGCGCCGCGCTCTCGGGTTGCTGACCGCGCCGGCCCATCTGCTCGCTCCGGCCGCCGCCGCCCGCCGCAGCGGCGGCGTCGGTCTCGCGCCCTACCCCCGCGGCTTTCGCGGCCTTGCCACTGCCGCCACTGGCTGTATTCCTGTCGGTCTGCACTGTTCCTCCCGCTGGATGGTGCGTGCAGGGATAGAAGCGGTCCGCCGACTCGTTCGACGAAACCGGCATATCACCATGTAACGCCTCCGCCGTTCAGGTGTCGACCGGAGGGAGTAATCAGCAGCTCGCGCGCGGCTCAGTGCCGCGCCTCACCGCCCTGGTCACCCCCGGCCCGCCGGCCCGCGCGCTTGCGCAACCTGGCGCGCCCGGCCTCGCGAAGCTGCGGATCGGCGTCGATGGCCTGATCCTGCTCGTCGTCGTACGCGTCCCGCGACGGCTGTCCGTCACCCCGGCCGCCGTCCTCACGGCCGGAACCACTGGTCGGACGCTTGTCGGTATGCACGGGTCGCCTCCCGCCGGAGGTAGGGGTGATCGCGGCTTTCCCCGGAGGTACGAACCAGGAAAAGCCCGGCGATTCCATGAAAACGCGGGCGGATGGGCGTGTCGACCGGAGCTGGAAGGCGCGCCGCGGGGGCGCCGGGAAGGCGGAGGCAGGCTCCGGCTTGCGGGCGGTCC
>NZ_JACBXC010000609.1 GCF_013870535.1 Streptomyces phytophilus
CATCATCTCGGCGGTGAACCGCGGGTGCCGGGCGCGTATGTCGTCGGGCTCGAAGCCCTGCCCCGGCGTGAGCGTGCCCGTCAGGAACCCGTGCCCCAGCGGCATCGCGGCCAGGAAGCCGACCTGCCGCGCCGCGCACCACGGCAGCAGGCTCGCCAGCGCCTCCGGCGACCACACCGACAGCTCCGCCTGCACGCTGCTGACCGGGAACACCTGCTGCACCCGGGCCAGCCGGCCGATCGTCGCGCCGTACATCCCGCCGTACACCCCGCCGCCCGCGCGGCGGTCCGCGCGCGCCCCGACCGCGCAGAACCCCAGCGCGCGCACCTTGCCCGCCGCGACCAGCTCCGCCATCGCGCCCCAGGTCTCCTCGACGGGCACCTCGGGGTCCTCGCGGTGCAGTTGGTACAGGTCGATGACGTCGGTCTGCAGCCGGCGCAGCGAGGCGTCGCAGGCGCGCCTGACGTACGCCGGGCGGCCGTTGGCGACGACGTGCTGCTCGCCGACGAGGAGGCCGACCTTGGTGGAGACGAACGCCTCCGCGCGCCGCTCCTTGAGCACCCGGCCGACCAGCAGCTCGTTGGTGAACGGCCCGTACATGTCGGCGGTGTCGAGCAGGCTCACGCCGGCGTCGAGAGCCGCGCACACGGCCCGTACGGACTCCTCGCCCTGCTGCCGCGACGTGCTGTACGCCCAGCTCATCGGCATGCAGCCGAGGCCGACAGCACCCACCTGCAGGGCCGCCGCCCCGATCGTCCTGCGCTCCACGCAAGGCACCCTAGACCCTGCCGCCGACAGCGTCCCGCGACCACGGACCGCCTCACCCCCGGCAATCCGTGCGCCCGTACCGATCACGTAGGGCCTGTCGTTTGGGTCTTGCCGGATCAGGGAGCGGCGGCTGGTGCCGTGCATCGCAAGGCGGAGGAGGGAGGCGACGCGGAGCGTCGTCGACCGACGACAACGCGGCTGGGGGTACCGCCCACGCGTGCTCTGCGCGCTGTGGGGGAGCGGTGCCAGGCTCCCCCACAGCGCTTCGCTCGTGGGCGGTGCCCCCAGCGAGCCCGGCGAAGGTCCGAACGACAGGCCCTAACCTCGTGTCCATGAGTGAGGGACAGGTGTGGCTGCCGATTCCGCCGGACGAGATCACCGGGCTGCCGGGGGAGCTCGACTACGTCCACTGGGACGCCGAGCCGGACTTCCCGGCCGACCCGGCGGAGTGCGTCTTCCTGGTGGCCCCGTACATGCGTCCGATCACTCACGATCCGGTGCCGCTGATGACGCGGCTGAAGGTGCTGCAGACCCTCACCGCCGGCGTCGACGACTATCTGCCGGTGGTGGCCTCGCTGCCGCCGGGGGCCAGGCTGTGCAACGCCCGCGGCGTGCACGAGGCGTCGACCGCCGAGCTGGCGCTCGCGCTCACCCTCGCCTCGCTGCGCGGCATCCCGGACTTCGTGCGCCGCCAGGACGCGCAGGAGTGGCGCACCGGCTTCCACCCGTCGCTCGCCGACAAGACCGTGCTGATCCTCGGCTACGGCGCCATCGGCAGCGCGGTGGAGGACCGGCTCGCGGGCTTCGAGTGCGAGCGGGTCGTACGCATCGCGCGCTCCCCGCGCACCACACCGCGCGGTCCCGTCCACGCCCTCGCCGACGTACGGGAGTTGCTGCCCGCCGCCGACGTGGTGATCGTGACGACCCCGCTGACCGACGCCACCCGCGGCCTGGTCGACGCCGGGTTCCTGGCCCGGATGAAGGACGGCGCGCTGCTCGTGAACGTCGCCCGCGGCGCCGTCGTGGACACGAAGGCCCTGCTGGACGAGGTGGAGCCGGGCCGGCTGCGGGCCGCGCTCGACGTCACGGACCCCGAGCCGCTGCCGGCCGGCCACCCGCTGTGGCGCGCTCCCGGCGTGCTCATCAGCCCGCACACCGGCGGGCCCACGTCCGCGTTCCGGCCGCGTGCGGAGAGGCTGCTGCGCGCCCAGTTGCGGCGGTTCGCCGCCGGTGAAGCGGTGGAGCACGTGGTCGCCGTTGCCTGACGGACAACCGCACGAACACTCTACGTAGTTGACACGCAACTCTCGGTTTTAGTTACGCTCCGTAGAGGAAGTATGTCCCTGCGTGACGAACCTGGTGTATCGTCCGCAGCGGGGATTGCTCCCGACGTCAACGTGGCCGGCCCGCTGCCGGCGGCGCAACCGATATCGAGGGGGGCGATGGGCACATGCACGGCAAGTGGAAAACATTTCCGGTCCGCGGGCAGCGCGGTAGTCCCGCGCGCCTCCCGGCCCTGAGAGCCGGCGTCGCGGCGGGATCGCGGGCGCGACCGGCTCCCGGCAGCCGGGGGGCGCGGTGACCGCGTCGATCGGGGCGGTGGTGCCCAGGCCGCCGTTGCCCGCGGGGGTCGTACCCCAGCTGGTCCTCGCGGTGCTCTGCGCGGGGTATGCCACCGGTGCCGCTCTGGGCTGGGGCTCTTCCCGACTCGCCCTGATCATGGGGGACTTCGGGCTGAGCGCGGCGGCGTTCGCGGCCGCCATCTCGTGTCTTTACTACGCGCGTATCCGCCAGGGCCGCTTTCGGCCGGCCTGGCTCATGTTCGGCGTCTCGTCCGCCATGGCGGGCATCGGCAACGGCATCTGGGGCTGGTACGAGGTCGTGCTCCAGCGGCCGCTGCCCGAGGCGTCCGTCGCGGACTTCTTCTTCCTGCTCTTCGCGCCGCCGGCGGTCATCGGCCTGCTGGTGCTCGCCCGGCGGCCGGTGACCAGGGCGGGCTGGATCTGCCTGGGCCTGGACACCTGGCTCATCGGCGGCTCCCTGCTCACCATCTCCTGGACGCTCGCCCTGGCGCACGCCGCGGGGGACGACGAGTCGGTGCCGCGGGTGGCTCTCTCGCTCGCGTACCCGCTGCTGGACATCGTGCTGGTCAGCATGGTGCTCGCGCTGCACTTCCGGCGCACCGCGGCCGGCCGCTCGGCGATCAACACGGCGATCGGCGCGCTGGTGCTCACGGTCCTGTGCGACGCGCTGTTCACCTCGCCGCTGCTCCAGGAGCAGTACCACTCGGGGCAGCTGCTGGACGCGGGCTGGTTCGCCGGCTCGGTCCTGCTCGCGTACGCCCCCTGGGTCGGCAGGGCCGAGGAGGCGGAGGACGCCGAGGAGTGCGCCCAGAAGGAGCGCGGCCGCCCCATCGCCGGGCACATCGGCGCGCTCGCGCCGTACCTCGCGGCCGGCGTGTGCACGCTGGGGATCCTGTACAACCTGCTGGACGGCCGCAGCGTGGACCGCGTGGTCCTGATGACCGCGTGCACCGTCGTGCTGGCGCTGGTCGTCCGCCAGGCGATCATGCTGCTGGACAACATCAGCCTCACCCAGGAACTCGCCCAGAAGGAAAACCACTTCCGCTCGCTCGTCCAGGGTTCGAGCGACGTCATCATGATCGCGGCGCCGTCCGGCGTGCTGCGCTACGTCAGCCCCGCGGCCCTCGGGGTCTACGGCACGGACCCGGAGGAACTGGTCGGCTGCGAGCTGGCCGGGCTCATCCACCCCGACGACCTGGGCCGGGTGCTGCACGAGGTGCGCCGGTTCCTGTCG
>NZ_JACBXC010000061.1 GCF_013870535.1 Streptomyces phytophilus
ACCGCGTCCTGCCAGGCCCGCCGGCGGATGTTCCGCTCCTCCGGGCTCATCCGCGGGGTGAACTGCCGCCCTTCGGCCATCGTGGCGCTCACCGCCTCTTCCCCGGCCCATACGCCGTGTGCGATGCCCGCGCACCAGGCGGCGCCGCGCGCGGTGACGTACTCGGCCTGTGCGGCCCGCACCACGGGGATCTGGAGCAGGTCGGCCTGCGACTGGAGCAGCGCGTCCGAGCGGCTGAGGCCGCCGTCCGCCAGCACAGCGGTCGGGCTGGTCGTGGCGTTGCGCGCCATCGTCTCGATGATGTCGACGACGGTGTGGGCGGTGCCGTCGACGGTCGCGCGCACCACGTCCGCGGCGGTCGTGCCCCGGTTGAAGCCGATCATCATGCCGCGCGCCGTGGCGTCCCAGTGCGGAGCGGCGAAGCCCGCCAGTGCCGGGATGCTGATGAGCCCGGAGTCCGCCCGGCCCTCGGCGTACACCGAGTCGATCCGGTCGGCCGCGGGCAGGACCCCCAGCTGGTGGACCATCCAGTCGACCGCGCTGCCGGTGACGAAGGACCCTCCTTCGAGCATGTACGCACGGGAGCCCGCGGTGGTCCACGCGACGCGGCAGTCGAGGCCGTCCCCGGCGTCCATGGGGTCGTGCCCGATGTGGAAGTTGATGAAGCTGCCGGTGCCGTGGGTGCACTTCACCGTGCCCGCCTGGAACGCGCCGTGGCCGTACAGCGCGGCCTGCTGGTCGCCGAGGACACCGGTGATCGGGATCCGCGCTCCGACGAGCCCGGGGCGGGTCGTGCCGTAGTCGGCGTCTTCGGACAGCACCCGGGGGAGTGCGGCGGCCGGGATGCCGAGTTCGTCGAGGAGCGCCTGCCACCACCGGCCCGTACCCAGGTCGAGGAGGCCCGTCGAGCCCGCGCACGAGGTGGAGGTCGCGAAGACGCCGCCGTCGGTTCCGCCGGTCAGGTTCCAGATGATCCAGCTCTCCGGGGTCCCGGCGCGCAGTCGGCCCTGCTCGGCGAGGTCGCGCAGGGCGGGGTCCCCGGTGAGCAGTGCGTCGAGGTGGAGGCCGAGGTGCGCGGCTCCGAGGACCAGGCCCGTGGTCGCCTTCGCCAGCCCCGCCCACTCGGCGGAGAGCTGGGCCGCGCGGGCGGCCGCGCGGGTGTCCTGCCAGTTGACGACCGGGGCGACGGGCTGCCCGGTCTCCGCGTCCCAGAGCACCGTGGTGGTGCGCTGGACCGCGATGGCCAGCGCGGCGATGTCGAGGCCGCCGTCCTGGGCGGTGGCGACCACCTCGCCGATCACGGACCGGGAAGCCGACCACAGCTCCGCCGCGTCCTGCTCGACGCGCCCGTCGGCGTGCGTCGTGATCATGAGGGGGAGCGCGCTGCTCGCGACGACCTGGGACCGGTCGTCGAACAGTACGGCCCGGGTGCTCGTGGTGCCCTCGTCGAGCACGAGGACGTGGCGTGTGCCCATGTTCTCCTCCACCGCGTCGTGGTACCGGCCTGCGGTGCTGCGCCGCCGGTTCCTCGCCATGATCGGAGCGTGGTGCCGGGATGCAAGGACATTGCCACGCCGTGACAACGAGGACCCGTTCGCGGGCCCGGATTGACGCCGGGTGTCAACGCCTTTGACGGTCGGCACCGGCGGCGGGCGAAGGTGGTGAAGCGGTCGGCGGCCCAGGCGCCGCCCCGAGCGATCGACGACGTATGTGACGACGTATGTAGGGAGCAGCAATGACCACCGGTGCCATCGCCACGGTCCCGCAGGAGGCGCTGGACGACCTGCGCGCCACTGTCGACGGGGCCATTCTGGTCTCCGCCCCCGCGGAGCTTCGCGCCATGTCCGCGGACGCATCGGTTCGCAGCAGGAAGGCCGAGGCGGGCGACGCCCCGCTCGCGACCGCCGCGCTGGTCGTCCGGCCCACCACCACCGACCAGGTGTCGCGGGTGATGCGCTGGGCGACCTCGCACGGCATTCCCGTGACGCCTCGCGGCCTGGGATCGGGGACGGTCGGCGCGGGCATCCCGGTGCGCGGGGGCGTCGTCCTCGACATGGCGCACTTCGACACAGTCGGCGAGGTCGACGTGACCAACCGGACGGTCACCGTCGGTGCCGGTGTCCGGCTGTCCGAGCTGGACGAGGCGATCAAGGACTCGGGCCTGACCATCGGCCACTACCCGCAGTCGTACTACCTCGCCTCCGTGGGCGGGTGCCTCACGATGCGGGGATCGGGCACGTTCTCGTCGCTGTACGGGAACATCGAGGACCGCACCGGAGACCTTGAGGTCGTGCTTCCCGGCGGCGAGGTCGTGCAGACCCGTTCGCAGCCGCGCGCCTCGCTCGGGCCCGACCTCAAGCAGCTGTTCATCGGGTCCGAGGGCATGTTCGGCGTGATCACGCACGTCACCCTCAAGCTGGTTCCCCAGCCCGCGGAGCGCCGGTTCAACTCGGCCCGCTTCGCCACCTTCGAGCAGGCGCTGGAAGCCGTGCGCCGTTCCCTGATCGACGGCGTCCGCCCCGCGGTGGTACGCATCTACGATCCCGTCGAGGCATCCGCCAAGCACGCCAAGTTCGCCGGCACACCCGGCTGGCTGACCATCCTCGCGTTCGACGGCGCCCCCGACCTCGTCGCGGCCCAGGAGAAGATCACCCTCGGGCACGTGGAGGAGCACGGTGGCGAGGTCCTCGGGCCGGAGCCCGGCGTGAACTGGGAGCAGCGCCGCTTCGACTACTCCTGGTCGACCGACGCCGTCGGCAGGACGGGCGGTGTCGCCGAGGCGATCGAGGTCACCGCCACCTGGTCGGAGCTCCCGGGCCTCTACGAGCGCCTCAAGCAGGCCGCGGCGCCGCACATGGACGAGTTCATGGCGCACGTCAGCCATGTCTACGACCAGGGCGCAGCGCTGTACGCCATCGTCCGCGGCGAGTTCGCCTCGGACGAGGAGGCGATGACCGCGTACGACGCCGTGTGGGCGTCCGTGATCGAGGAGAGCCTGCGCTCCGGTGCGATCATCGGCCACCACCACGGGGTGGGCCTGGAGCGCGCCCCGTGGATGCGGGAGGCGCTTGGGCCCGGTCTCGATCTCATGCGCACCCTGCAGAAGTCCCTCGACCCGGCCGGGATCATGAACCCGGGCAAGGCGGGTCTCTGACCGGCCGACCGGCCCCGGCGTGCTGCCCAGCGGGGGGAGTGGGCCGGTGGGGGTGTGCTCTTGACGTGGACACGATGGCGCTCTAGATTCCTCGTCTATCGCGCCATGTTATCGATAACCTGATCAGTGGACGTCCCGCCGGGAAGGCGGTCGTGCGCTGCCGGCGAACGCGGAGGGGCGGTGCCGACGGCGCGCAGAATTCTCCCCGGCCGCGTACCACGAACGGCGCGAGCGCGACACCGCGAAGGCTCCACACCTCACCCGTGCGCTGCGATCGGAGTCAGCCATGCCCGGAATCAACCGCCGTTCCTTCCTCGGCCGTTCGGCCGGGGTCGGGGCGGCAGCGGTCGCCACCCCCTTCTTCACGGCGGGACAGGCTGCGGCGGCGCCCGGCCGGCCGCCTCGCCTGGACGCGCTGACCAGCGCCTGGCTGCCCCGGCGGGAGGTCGCGCACTGGCCCGCGGTCAGCAACTTCTGGGGCGCGGTGGGGACAGGCGGCAACGTGCTGGCCATCCGCAACTTCACGCTCGCGCCCTACCTCGACGACGGTGGTGACTCCTGTGTGCTGAGCATCGACGGTGTGCCGGTCCCCACCGGCGCCGTCCGATGGTCGGCGTACGAGATCACGCGCAAAGGGGCCACCGCATCCGGCGTGGAGGTCCGCACGGCCACCCGGCCGGCCTTCGAAAGCAACACGCTGCTCCTGCGCATCACGGTGGCCAACCCCACGGAGGCGGCCGCGGAGGTGACGGTCGACGCCAACGCGCGCATCGCCCGTGGAGCGATGCCGGCCACGTGGGCCTGGGACCCCCCGCGGCCGGGCGGCGACCACACCTTCACCACCCACCAGGTCCGCGGCGACCTGCTGATATCCGACAGCCACTCATCCGCGGTGACGGTGTTCGCCTTCGCCCCGGGGCCGGCGCTCACCGTGGGACCGGACGGCGGCAGTGCTCGCTGGTCCGTAGCGGCGGGGCGGTCGGTGACGATCGACATCGCCATGGAGGTGGGTCGGACCTCGACGGGCAGCCCGCTCGCCGACCTCGCCGACGCCGGGGACACGCTGGCCGCGGGAAGGGCCGCGATCCGCGGGTTCGAGGCGGTCTTCCGCACCGCGGCGGAGAAGTGGCGGAGCCGCTGGCGCGAGGCGTTCACCCCCGGCAACCGGCACTACTCGGGATTCCTGCCGGTCCTGCGTACGGACGACGCCGACATCGCCCGCCTGTACTACATGGCGATCCTCTCGGTGCTCGTATGCGAGCGCACCAACCTCTCGCCCGCCTTCTCGGACGTTCTGGGCCGTCCCGCCGAGGGCTTCGAAGGACTCGACCGCGTCTACGTCACCGGATCGCCGGAGTGGGCCGCCACGGTCACCTACTTCTGGGACACCTCCTACTGCTCGGTCATCCTGGCCATGCTCGACCCGCAGATGATGAAGGCGAAGACCGCCTACTGGATCTCCAAGGACATCTACGCCGGCTACGCGATCGACTGGGTGTCCGGCCGGACGGTCGGTCCCTGGTACAGCGCCAACGACCTCAGTGTCTTCACCACGACGCTCAACTACGTCCACCACAGCGGGGACCTGGCCTTCCTCGGCACCGAGGTCCCCGGGACGGGCAGGACCGTTCAGGAGCACCTGAGATCCATCGCCACACACTGGGAGAGCCTGGTGCCGCAGGGCCAGTCGCTGGCCGACTACGGCGAGAACCACAACCTCCTGGAGGTCCTGCCCAAGTACACGCACCAAGTGGCGTCGTTCAACGCCGGCAACGTCTGGATGATGGAGCAGGCCGCGGAGCTGTGCCGCCGTACGGGAGACGAGGCGGCAGCCGAGGACCTCACCGGCAAGGCGGACCACCTGCGGCAGGAGGTCCTCGCACTGTACGACCCCGGGAACGGCGGGGTCTGGAACTGCAGGGACAACGACGGCGCCACCGCCGCGGTGCGCACGGTCCTCGACTTCGCCATCGCGGGACGGCTGCTCGCGCCGGCGCTCTCCGAAGCGCAGAAGGCCGAGATGAAGCACTTCGCCACCACCGAACTGCTCGTGGGGGACTGGATGCGGGCCTTGTCCCTGTCCGACTCCCAGGCGCCCGTCAGCCGTACCGACCACGGCACCACCGGTGCCTACGACTCCTGGCCCGCGCTCACCGCCCAGACCTTCGCGCGGTTCGGCGACTACCCGGCGCTCCTGGCGCAGCTGAGGAGCTTCGCAGGGGTGACCGGCCAGGGCCCGTTCAGCCAGTCCCACCAGTTTCTCCGGCTCGCGGGCGTATCCGTCGCCGACAGGCCGGCGCTGAACCCCACCGGGGCCATGACGGTCTCCGCGTGGATCAACCCGTCCCAGTGGCCCACCGAGGTCTGGCAGGGCAGCATCCTCGCCAAGGACTCATGGGGCAGCCGCGACAGCGGTTACGCGCTTCGCGGTGGTGCCGGCGGCCAGATCTCCTTCGTCGTCGCCCTCGACGGCCGCTTCACCGAAGTGCGGACGTCGGACATGGTCCCCGCCGAGGGATGGCATCACGTGGCGGGTGTCTACGACGGGGAACAGCTGCAGATCTACGTCGACGGCGCGGCGCGGGCCGCCCGACCGGTCACGGGTACGCCGACACCGTCCTCCGGAACCCACCTGGTCACGGGGAACTGCCCGAGCGACCCAAGCCGCCGTTTCACCGGCAGCCTCGACGAGGCCCGTGTGTACGCCCGGGCTCTCCCGGCCGCGGAGATCCACACCCTCTACGCCGCCACCACCTCCTCGACCGGCGCCGACGACACCTCGCTGGTGCTCCGCCTGCCCTTCGACGAAGGACACGGCACCACGACGACCGAAGCCGTGACGGATCAGGAGTGCGCCGTCGAAGGCGCGACGTGGGCCGCGGGCAGGGAGGGCCTGGGCGCGGCGCTGGCCTTCTCCGAACAGGCCGCCTCCCCTCATGCGGTCATCGCCTCACCGGGCGGCCTCCAGTGCTTCAACAACCTCGCCGGCGGCGCCTTCGCCGACGTGATCATCACCGACCTCTTCGGCTGCACCCCCGACGGAACCACCGCCGGACTGCGCGACGCCGCGGTCCCCAGAGGGATCACGGCGACCCTGTCCGGAGTCGTCCTCGACGGCAGACGCCATACGATCACCAGCGGACCGGAGGGGCTGTCACTGACCTGAGGGGGCGGGAATGCCTCGGACCCGAAGACCCGCGCGGCTCCGACGGCGGGCCCGCTCCGGCATTCTCTCCCGGAGCGGGCCCGCCGCAGTACGCCGGGCCGTGAATTCCCGGCGCTCTCCGGTGTATCAGTACGGCCCGTACACGTTGTCGATCGACCCGTACCGGTCGGCGGCGTAGTTGCACGCGGCGGTGATGTTTGCCACCGGGTCGAAGCTGTCGGTGGAGGTGCCCGGCACGTGGTAAGCCTCGAAGGTGGGAGCGATCACCTGGAGCAGGCCCTTGGAAGGGGTTCCCGCCGCGGCATTGGAGTCCCAGTTGTTGATGGCCTGCGGGTCGCCCGCGGACTCACGCATGATGTTGCGGTAAATACCGTCGTAGGTCCCGGCGATGCCGTGCTCGGCCATGATGTCGAGCGACTCCCTGATCCAGCCGTCGAGGTTGTCGGGGTAGCTCGTGAGGGACGCGGTGGCGGTCTTCGTGTCCGAGTCGGATTCCGCCGAGTCGCCCGTGGCGGCCTTCGCGCCGAGCGCGAGTTCAAGGCCCGGGAGGATGAAGTGCGGGTCGCCGCCGACGGCTTCGCGGTTGTCTTCGTACAACTTCTGCCAGCCGCCGGGCACGTCTTGCCGGTCGGCGATCTTCGCCAGGGAATCTCCCGCGACCACGGCATACGTGCTCGCTTCGGCCTTGGCGGTCCCCGCGGCGGCGACCTCGGCGCGTACGCCGGTCTGGTGGGCGGACTGCGGCGCCGATCCGGCCGCGGAGGCCGCGGACGCGCCCATCAGCGGGACGGCGATCGCGACGCCGCTGACACCGGCGAAAGTGACGCCATGGCGGATCAGTCCCGACTTGGGACGGCGATGCTTACCTTTTGCAGGCATGGGTGTTTCTCCTCCTGCGCCTGCGAGGTGAGCTGTCGGGTTCGGGCAGGAGCTGCCCGGCCGCACCAAGGTGCGACTTCACCCCAAGCCGTTCCGGAATCCCGGACCGGCGCCTTACCTATGGGTCCCCCGCTCCTGCCGTGGGTGGTTAGGGAACGGTTCCGGGTGGCGGCAGGATTCGGCGTCCATCCGGCTGGCGCAGACTTAAGCATGACTTTCCGGTGCGGACAAGTCGCGGAACTCGTCTGATCAATGCGAGACCGGCCCGGAGCCGAGTCGAGTGCCGCCGTGGAAAGCGAAGGGGAACGCAACTCGCGTTCGGAATAAGGAAACTGTGAATTCCACGGCCGGTGCGCCGCGGCCGAACGTGATTCGTATCACCGGACGCAGGGGGTCCGATCGGCCGGAAGTACATGACGGGGCGATCGGGGGTGAATCCATCAAATGGTGCGTAGTGGTGCCGGGGGATATCCGACAAGTCAGCTGATTATTGGTCATGCGGCAGCCGGGTGTTCGCGCGGATCGTCGATCTCGTCAGCGTCCGTCGTCGCGCAGGTCTCCGGAGGCGGCGGCTGCCACCGTGCGGCGCGTCCTGGAGCACTCCCGTCACCTCGGAGGTCATTCTGTGAGGAGTTCCACGACTCCCTCCCCGCCCGCCTCCCCGCGTCTCGGGTGCGGTCGCGCGGGGGCCGGGAGCAGCCCGCTGTGCAGATAGGCCAGCACGGCCAGCACCCGCCGGTGGTCGGCGAGATCGGGCTTCAGCTCCAGCTTGGCGAAGATGTTCCGCACGTGTGTCTCCACCGTCTTGTCGGAGACGCCCAGACGCTGGGTGATCGCCTCGTTGGAGCGCCCCTCGGCCATCAGCGCCAGCACCTGCTGCTCCCGCCGTGTCAACTGCCGTACCACCCCCGCCGGGCCCCGCCGCCCCGGCGTCGCGTCGTAGAGGTCGTCGTCCCGGCCCGCCATGGCGTTCTCGGCGGGGCCGAGCCGGCTCAGCGCGGGGGCGAGGGGATAGACCAGCACCGGGGGCAGGCCGGGATCCCGCAGGCAGATGGGGCGCCCCCGGCAGAACATCGAAGGCACGACCAGCAGGCCGCGCCCGTCCAGATGCACATCCCGGTCGTACCTGCCGTACGGCACGGTGAGCGTCCGCCCCTGCCACCGCATCGCCGGAAGCAGGGTGCCCAGCAGCCGGCCCAGGCCGTACTCGACCAGCATATGCGCCCGAGCGGCCCGGTCGAAGGCGGCCTGGTGGCACAGCTCCCGCCAGAACGGCGCGATGGCACGGCTGTGGTAGTCCTGTAACGCGTGCCCGAGCCGCTCAAGTGACGTACTGCGGCCTTCCGCCAGGGAACGCAACCAGGGGGTGGGTGCCGCTCGGCCATCAGCACCGCAGTGTCCCCGCGGAGCCGGTGCCGCAGCGTGGACAGTACGGCCTCCAACCCCGCCTCGAACCCCTCGTCACCCACACCGGCGGGAGTGAGGAAGTCCGTTGGATCGGTGCCGCCCCGGGCACGCGCGTTGATGGTGAGGTCTCAGTAGAACCGGCCCTCATCGCTGACGAACACCACGTCCCCCTGGGCCGGGCAGGTCGCGCAGCGGGCCCGCCGGGCGGGGACGACCGTCCCGAACACGGCGAAGCTCTCGGCGCACGCGGGGCAGGCGGCGCGTACGTTGCCACCGGCGTCAAGGCTGCCGCGGAGCGTGGCGCGGCCGGCGCGCAGCAGCCGGCCGTCGTGCCGTGCCAGGTCGCCGCAGACGTCATCCGGGCCCGGCAGCTCCGCCAGCGGGGTGCGGGTCAGCGGACGCCGGACGGCCCGGATCACCTCGCCGGGACGGTGCCGGTCCAGCCCGACGACCAGCGGCACCCCCAGCGCGTGACCGACGTCGACGATGTCCAACTCCTCGCCGAGCGCGTGGCGAAGGCCGTCGGCCAGGAGGTAGAGCGTGGCGAGCACGGTGGGCCTGCCGTTCGCCAGCGCGCCGATGACGAGGTAGGTCACCCGTCCGTACTCGGCGAGGGCCGGGGTCCGCACGGTGAGCGCCGGGAGGCCGGAGAGAGCGAGCAGCCGTTCCACCACCACCCGGTAGAAGTCCAGGGTCTCGACGGCACGGTCGGGCCGGACGCGCTGGGTGAGCTGGACGGCCGGCCAGATGAGCCGGTCCCGGAACAGCGGCGGCGTCCGCCCGTCGAACCGGCGCAGCAACCAGCCCACTGCGATGTACGGCACGTCCGTGCCGGCCGTCCGCATCCGCTCCAGCGTGGTCACCAGGTTGTCCGGCCGCAGCAGCGACTCGTGGTGGATCCCGAGGTCGGCGGCGACCTCGTAGACGTTGGCGTAGCCGCCGAGGACCTCCCGGTACGCGGGCCCGTCGGCAAGGAAGCCGTGCTCCAGCACGGTGCACGTCGAGCCCCACCGGACGGACCTGTTCGCGGGCTGCATCGCCGACAACCTCGCGCTCGGCGGTGTCGCGTGCGACCCCGCCCCCGCCGCCGATGCCGCGGGCGCGCGCGAGTTCATCGACGCCCAGCCCGCCGGACTCGACGAGCACGTGCGCGACCGGGGGTTGAGCCTCTCCGGCGGGCAGCGCCAACGCCTCGCGCTGGCCCGAGCCCTGCGCACCGACCCCGAGATGCTCGTACTGGTGGAGCCGACCACCGCCGTGGACTCGATAACCGAAAACGTCATCGCCGACGGCATCCGGCGACTCCGCCACCGCGACGCCCGCAAGCCGCGCACCACCGTGGTGATCACCGCCAGCCCTGTGGTCGTGCACGGCCACCTCGATGCTGTCCGGGTGCGCGGTCAGCTGAAGGGTGCAGGCGCCGCCGCCGTGGCGCAGGGCGTTGGTGACGAGCTCCGAGACGACCAGGACCACCGTCTCGGCGGCCTCGGCCGGCATCGCCGGCTGGAGCCCGCCGAGGAAGTCCCGGGCGCGTGTGCGTGGCCCGGCGACGGACGTCGCGCAGCGGAGGGTCGGCCCACAAGCCGGGGCGCTCCAGCCTTCCGTCACTGGCCGAGGTCGATCACCTCACTGCCGGGCACACGAAAATCTATGTCGGCTGGAGTAGACATTGGACGGTGGTGTGGGTATGGTTTCTCTCGTAACCAGAGATCAGCAAGGTCTGGCAGAGACGAACTGCCGGCCAGCAGTACCCGCAGTTGCAGTGCGCAGGACGGTGCGGTGGTGGAGTTCCGAAGCCAGGTCGTGTCAGGGCGGCGACGGAACTGACGACCGCACCGGGGGGCCCGCAGTGATCAAGGGCCGCCGTGAGCAGTACCGCAGTTCGGAAAATGCAGTTCGCATCACCAGCAGTAGGCAAGTGACAGATCCCAGAGGGAAGAAACGGAGGAGCCAGGCACCATCAGGATCGCCCGGGCGCACGTCTGAGCCCGGGTACCGCAGGACATCGATAGTGAGGTGGTCTCCGGTCAAGCAACCGCGATCCCCGCGCCCCGACAGCGTCCTGATCGGGTCCGCGCACAGAAGGCCGACGCCGTGTCAGGGTCGGCAGATGGTGTAACAGTTCCTTCGGGGCCCTGGTGCCAGACGGCACCAGGGCCCCTCGATGCACGCCACCCGCGTACTCCACCCAGACGTATTTCACCAAGAGGTGCGATGACAGCAGATGATTCGTTCGGCCGCCTCGATGACGACGACTACCCGGCTTACACCATGGGCCGGGCCGCCGAGCTTCTCGGCACAACCCCGGGCTTCCTCCGCGCCCTCGGCGAACATCGCCTGATCACCCCCTTGCGCTCCGGAGGCGGCCACCGCCGCTACTCCCGCTACCAACTGCGCATCGCCGCCCGCGCCCGCGAACTCGTTGACCAGGGGACCCCCATCGAAGCCGCCTGCCGCATCGTGATCTTGGAAGACCAGCTCGAAGAAGCCCAGCGCATCAACGACGAATACCGCCGCGCCGACGGAGCATCACCCTCCCCACCCGCGGTCTGAGACCGCCGGCCCCCCACCCGCCGTAGCTCGCCCTGGTCGAGGACGACTTCCAGCCGGATCAGTCTGCGCTGTCGCGGGCGGCCGTGGGGTGGACGATTCTTGGTCATCGGCGCGCAGCACCGGCCCGGGGTAGCATCCGCCGCACGGGTGGGGGAGCCCGGCGATCCCCGAGAGGGAGGGAGGGGAACCGGAGATGACGGAGTCCGCGGCGGAGGACCGGGAGCCGAATGTCCGTCTGCGCGATCTGGAGTCGCTGCTCGACGCCATCACCGATTACGCCATCGTCAGGTACGACGCCGAGGGGCGGGTGGCAGGCTGGAGCCGCGGGGCGCGGATGCTGCACGGCTACGGCGACGACGAGGTGCTGGGCCGCCCGGCCGCCGTGCTCTACCCCGCCGACGACCGGGCCGCGGGCCGGCCGGAGCAGGCACTGGAGGCCGCCCGGGAGAGCGGGCGGTACGAGTCCGGGGGCTGGCGGGAGCGCAAGAACGGCGAGCGGTACCGGGTGCGTTCGGTCCTCACCGCGATCCGGGACGCGAACGGCGACGTGTTCGGCTTCGCCGAGGTCGTCACGGACGCGAGCGAGCAGCGGCGTACCGACGCCCTCTTCCACGGACTGCTCGAATCCGCGCCGGACGCGATGGTCATCATCGGGCCCGACGGGCGGATCAGGCTCGCCAACCGCCAGACCGACCTGCTCTTCGGCCACGACCGCGAGGAGCTGATCGGCCGGGAGATCGAGGTCCTGGTCCCGCCGCGGTTCCGCAACCAGCACTACGCGCACCGCTCCGGCTATCTCGCCGACCCCCGGATGCGCCCGATGGGCGTGGGCCTGGAGTTGTACGGGCTGCGCCGGGACGGCAGCGAATTCCCCGTCGAGATCAGCCTCAGCCCGCTGGAGACCGACGAGGGAGTCCTCGTCTCGGCGGCGATCCGGGACGTCACCGAGCGCCGCGAGACCGAGCAGCGCCTGATGCGGCAGCGCGACGAGATCCTGGAGCTGTCCACTCCCGTGATCCAGGTGTGGGACAGGGTGCTCGCGCTGCCGCTGATCGGCACCCTGGACACCGGCCGGGCGGCCCGGCTCACCGAAGGGCTGCTGCAGCGGATCGCCGAGACCCAGGCCGAGGTGGCGATCCTCGACATCAGCGGCGTGCCGACCATCGACACCCAGGTCGCGCAGCACCTGCTGCGGACCGTGCAGGCGGCCGCGCTGATGGGTACGGAGAGCATCATGAGCGGCGTGCGGCCGGAGACCGCCCAGTCCATGGTCCACCTGGGCATCGACATGGGACGGCTGCGCTCCCGCAACACGCTGCGCGACGCGCTGCAACTGGCGCTGGCCATCCTCGAAGAGCGCGACGGCAGCGCGCCGCCGGCCGCGGACTCCCTGCGGGACGCCCTGTGACGGGCGAGGCCGGGCCGGTCATGCAGATCGGCGACACGCTGCTGGTCTCGCTGCAGGGCGATCTGGACGACATCACGGTCGTCCGGATCGAGGAGCACCTGACGCGCGAGGTCGCCCGCACGGGAGCGGGCGGCATGCTGATCGACGTCAGCGGACTGAGCGTGGTCGACACGTTCATCGCCCGGGTGCTCGCCCGGATGGTGGCCATGGTGCGGCTGCTGGGTGCGGAGGTGGCGGTCGTCGGCATCCAGCCGGCCGTGGCCATCACCCTGGTGGAACTGGGCGTTCCCATGGGTGACCTCGACACCGCCCTCAACGCGGAGAAGGGTCTGGCACTGCTGGCCCGGCTGCGCCGCGACGGCCGCCGCCGTGCGTACTGAGCCGGGACCGGTCGCGGCCGGCACGGACGACATCGTGATCTCCGACCAGACGGACCTGATACGTGTACGCAAGGCCCTGCGCGCACAGGCGCGGAGCGCCGGCCTCGGCCTGGTGGATGAGACCAAACTGATCACCGCCGGCAGCGAGCTGGCCCGCAACATCCTCAAGTACGCCACCGGCTCCCGCGGCCGGCTGCGCGCCGAACAGGTCACAGCAGACAGCCGACGGGGCGTCAGAGCGACGTTCACCGACGAGGGCCCCGGCATCGGGGACGTCGACGCCGCGCTCACCGACGGGTTCAGCACCAGCGGCGGCCTGGGCCTCGGACTGCCCGGCGCGCAGCGGCTGGTGGACGACCTGACGGTCACCTCGGCACCCGGCTCCGGTACCACGGTGGTGATCGAGAAGTGGCGGCGCTGACCGGAGCCGCACACCGCCGCTTCCCCCTCGGCGCCGAGGAGGACGTCGGCGC
>NZ_JACBXC010000610.1 GCF_013870535.1 Streptomyces phytophilus
GCCGAGGGCCCCGAGGCCGGTGCGGTGGAGCAGGTCAGCGCCCTGGAGCCGCGGATTCCGGTACGTGAGGCGGCGTTCGAGCCGCTGATGCTGGCCTGCCGCGACCGCCGGCCCGTCGTCTTCCCGTACCGCAAGGCCAATGCGGCCCGCCCGGAGGACCGGCACGTGGAGCCGTGGCAATTGGAGTGCTGGCGGGGCCACTGGTACCTCGTCGGCCACGACCGCGGCCGCGACGCCGAGCGGGTCTTCCGCCTCTCGCGCATCACCGGCCGGGTCCGCAACCGCGGCCGCGGCTTCACCGCGGAGGTGCCGGACCGCGTGACCGTACGCGAGACAGTCGAGCGCTGGGCCGGCGAGAGCGCCGACCGCTCGGCCCGGATCCGGCTGCGCACCGGCGCCGGCTACCCGCTGCGCGCCCGCGCGTACGGGATCCGCGAGGCCGTGCTGCCCGGCTGGGACGAGCTGGAGATCCCGTACGGGCACGGACTGGACGCCTGGCTGGTGGAGTTCGGGCCCGACGTGGTCGTCCTGGAGCCCGCCGAGCTGCGGGCCGACGTCATCGACCGGCTGCGCGCCGTGGCCAAGGGCTGAAGGGAGAGGGGGAGCAGTGGCCAGTGCCATCGACCAGACCAGGCGGATGCTGTCGCTGGTGACGTATCTGAGCGAGCGCAACGGCGCGTACCTCTCGGACGTCGCCCGCGCCTTCGGCGTCACCGAGGACGAGCTGATCTCCGACCTGGACGTGCTGCCCATGTGCGGAACGAGCTTCCGCGGCGGCGACCTGCTCGACATCGACACCGACGGCGAGCGCATCTGGTTCCGCAACCCCGAGTCCACCGGCACCGGCGAGCCGCTGCGACTGGCCGCGGACGAGGCCACCGCCCTGCTGGTGGCGGCCCGGGCAGTGGCCACTTTGCCCGGGTTGCGGGCCGGCGACCGGCAGGCGCTGCTGCGGGCCACCGCGAAGCTGGAGGCCGCGGCCGGCGAGTCGGCGGCGGCCAGCTCCAGCCTGTCGGTGACGTTCGAGTCCGAGGGCGGGGTCTTCGCCGAAGTGGACCGGGCCATCTCGGAGCGGCGCCGGCTGTGGCTGCGGTACTACTCGCCGTCGCGGGACGAGCTGACCGAGCGCGAGATCGATCCGATCCGGCTCGTCTCCGTCGGGCACACGTACGTGGAGGCGTGGTGCCGGCTGTCGGAGGCGCGGCGCACGTTCCGGCTCGACCGGGTCGCCGAGATCCGGATCCTCGACGCCCCGGCCGACCCGCCGCCCGTCGAGCTGCGCGACCTGTCGGAGGGCATCGTCCAGCCGTCCGCGGAGGACCCCGAGGTCGTCATCGAGGTGGGCCCGGGAGGCCGTTGGGTCGCCGAGTACTACCCGCACGACAGCGCGGAGGAACTGGCCGACGGCGGTCTGCGGATCTCGCTGCGCGCGCCGGACCCGGCGTCGCTGCGCCGGCTGGCGCTGCGGCTGGGGCGGGACGGGCGGATCGTCGCGCCGGGGGACCTGGCGGACAGCGCGCGGGACGCGGCGGTCAAGGCGCTTGCCGCGTACGACGGTTAGTGCACACCCCGCCGATTCCGGCATATGTCGCATACGTGGCATGCCGTACGTGCCGGTCGCGGCCCGTACGGACGCCGGTGTCTGCCGCGGCCGCCGCGGCGGCTAGGCTTCGCCCATGCTGTGGCCCATGACCGCCGTCGCGCTCGGTTTCCTCGGCCTCGTCGCCCTCGCCATCCCCGCCGCTGGAGTCGGACTGGAGGCGCGCCGGCTGGCCCGCCGGCTGGACGACGCGGCGCAGCAGGTCAGCCGCGCGACGCGGGATCTCGAACGGTCGGCGGCGGAGGTCGCCGGGCGGGCGGGCTCGACACGTGACCTCCCCGGAACCGAATTCGAGAGGTAGGCTGCAGATCGCGGCTCCGGTGCGAGGCGGGGGCCGCGATTGGTGGACGACGGGGGATTGCCTGGAGTTCACCCCCGGGGGTTACGATCGATCACGCCCAAACCCACGCAGCCTCGGTGAGAAGGTAGACGCATATGTTCGGACGGCTCGGCCCTACCGAGATCATCCTCATTCTCGTCGTCGTCATCCTGCTGTTCGGCGCGAAGAAGCTTCCGGACATGGCCCGTTCGCTGGGCAAGTCGGCCCGCATCCTCAAGAGCGAGGCCAAGGCCATGAAGAACGAGGGCAAGACGGACGAGGCCGCTCCGGCGGACCCGCCGCAGCCCGCACCCAAGACCATCCAGGCCGCCCCCGGCGACGTGACCAGCTCCCGCCCGGTCAGCGAGCCGCAGGTGAACGACCAGCAGCCGCAGACGCAGCAGCAGTCGCAGTCGCAGCGCTGACGAATCCGCAGGGGCACTCCGCGGCCGGAGACGGCCTCGCGGCACGAGATGAGGACGTGGGTTGCTAAGCGTTGCCCGCCGTAAGGAGCGCAAGGAGCGCGAGGAGAAGGACCCCGAGGGGCGCATGCCGCTCGCGGAGCACCTCAGGGAGCTACGCGACCGGCTCGTGAAGGCCGTCGGGGCCATTCTCGTCGTCTGCATCGCTTCGCTCTTCTTCTATCAGGACATCGTCGACTTCCTGATGGACCCGGTGCTCGAATCCGTCGGCTGCCCGGACGGCCTGAAGGCGTCGGACGTCGGCAAGGAGGAGGACTGCGCCTCCTTCACCGTCAACGGCCTCATCTCGCCGTTCACCATCATGCTGAAGGTCTCCTTCATGACCGGCATGGTGGTCTCGACGCCGATCTGGCTGTACCAGCTGTGGGCCTTCCTCGCGCCCGGGCTGCACAGGGAGGAGAAGAAGTACTCCCTCGGGTTCGTCGCCGCGGGCGTGCCGCTCTTCCTCGGCGGTGCCTTCTTCGCGTACAAGATCCTGCCGACCACGGCAGAGGTGCTGCTGGAGTTCACGCCGTCGAACGCCACCAACCTGCTGCCGCTGCCGGAGTACCTCGACCTGCTGACCCGCATGGTCGTGGTCTTCGGGCTCGCCTTCGAGCTGCCGCTCGTGCTGGTGATGCTCAACATGGGCGGCGCCGTCACCGGGCGCCGCATGCTCGGCTGGTGGCGGGCCATGATCTTCGGCATCGTCGCCTTCGGCGCCATCGCCACCCCCAGCACCGACCCGATCGGCATGTTCGCGCTGGCCGGCCCGGTGATCGTGCTGTACTTCCTGGCGACCGGGTTCTCCCTGCTCAACGACCGCCGAAGGGCCCGTATCGCGGCCCGCGGCCCGGCCGACGACGAGGCGTCCGACCTCGACCTCACCCCCGAGGAAGTGGGCGACGTGGAGCCCGTGAGCGCCTCGGCGTCGCTGCCCGAGCAGTCCACCGGTGAGGCCGACAGCGACGGCGGCGCCGGGAGCGGCGACAGCACGCCCCGCAGAAATGGTTACGACGACGCCACCTGACCGCTAGGGTCACGCGGGTGACCAGCGATATCACCGTGTTCGTCAACCCCACCGCGGGCCGCGGCCGGGGCGCCAAGGCCGCCCCCGTCGTCGCGGAGGCACTGCGCGACGCCGGGTACGAGGTGACCACCGTCCAGGGAAGCGACGCCGCCACCGCGCTCGCCGGCGCCCGC
>NZ_JACBXC010000611.1 GCF_013870535.1 Streptomyces phytophilus
CCTTCCTGCGGGACCGCCGCATCCGCGCGCTGCTGCTGCTCACCTGGATCCCGCCGACCTTCGTCGTCGCCCCCGAGGCGCTGGCCGCCGCGTACGCCGACGACCTCGGCATCGGCGCCGTCGGGCTCGGCCTGCTCATGACCGGCATGCCGATCGGCGCGGTCACCAGCGAGATCCTCGCCGGCTCGCTGCTCGGCCCGCGCGGCCGGGAGCGGATCGTCTTCCCGGTGGCGGTGCTGTGCACGGTCCCCGCGATCGGCTTCGTGACGCACCCGTCCTTCGGCTGGGCGCTGCCGCTGCTCGTGCTCACCGGCTTCGGCATCTCGTACTCGCTCGGCCTCGACCAGTGGTTCGTCGCCGCCGTGCCGGAGGAGATGCGCGGCCGGGCGATGACGCTGCAGACCGCGGGGCTGATGACGCTGCAGGGGGTGGGCATGGCGGTGGCGGGTGCGGTCGCGGAGTTCGTACCGGTGCACGTGGCCGTCGCCTCGGTCGGCGTCACGGGCTCGGTGTGCTCGCTGCTGGTGTGCCTGGAAGTGCGCAGGACCCGACCGAAGAGTGAGACCGGGCTGACCGCGAAATGACCGGGGGGTAGGGTCGGCGACGTGCCGAAGCCGCTGAGCCTGTCGTTCGACCCCATCGCGCGCGCCGACGAACTGTGGCGCCAGCGCTGGGGAGCCGTGCCCGCCATGGGGGCCATCACCTCGGTCATGCGCGCCCACCAGATCCTGCTGGCGCAGGTCGACGCCGTCGTCAAGCCGTACGGCCTGACCTTCGCGCGCTACGAGGCGCTGGTGCTGCTCACCTTCTCCAAGGCCGGCGAGCTGGCGATGTCGAAGATCGGCGAGCGGCTGATGGTGCACCCGACGTCGGTGACCAACACGGTCGACCGGCTGGTCAGGTCCGGCTACGTGGCCAAGCGGCCCAACCCCAACGACGGCCGCGGCACGCTCGCGTCGATCACGGACCGGGGCCGCGAGATCGTCGAGCAGGCGACCCGCGACCTGATGGCGATGGACTTCGGGCTCAGCGCGTACGACGAGGAGCAGTGCGCGGAGATCTTCGCCATGCTGCGCCCGCTGCGGATAGCCGCGGGCGACTTCGAGCAGTAGGCGGCAGTCGGCGCGGCGGCCCGCGAGGGCCGTTCGCCTACGCCTCCGCCTCCGCCTCGGCCTCCGCCTTCGCCGCGGCGGGCTCGCCCCCGCGGGCGATCAGCGGCGCGACCTCCCGGGTGAGCTTCCGCTCGACGAAGAACGCCGCCGTCGGCACCGTCCCCGCGAGCAGCACCCAGACCTGCTTGGCGATCGGGAACTTCGCCTTGGACCCCAGGTCGAACGCGCACACCAGGTAGACGATGTACAGCCAGCCGTGGGCGATGCTCACGGCCTTCGTGAAGCCGTCCGCGCCGGAGAGATCCAGGGCGTACTTGCCGATCATGCCGAGGGACAGCAGGACGAGGAGCACGCCGGTCACGTACGCCATCGTGCGGTAGCGGGTGAGGACGCTCTTCTTCATGGCACCGAGCCTAGACCCCGCGCTCGACACGCCGTGACCACCCCCACTCCCGGCCCGCGTATGCCGCGCCCGGGGCGGGGGCATGCAACACTTACTAGGACGTCCTATTAAATGCGCCGCGCGATCCGCGCGCAGAGAGGCGGTACGGCATGGATGCTGCGGCCATGGAGGAGGGCCGGCGCCGCTGGCAGGCGCGTTACGACGCGGCCCGCAAGCGCGCGGCGGACTTCACCACGCTCTCCGGCGACGAGGTCGAGCCGGCCTACGGCCCGCGCCCCGGGGACGTCTACGACGGCTTCGAGCGCATCGGCTGGCCCGGCGAGTTCCCGTACACCCGCGGCCTGTACGCCACCGGCTACCGCGGCCGGACGTGGACGATCCGCCAGTTCGCCGGCTTCGGCAACGCCGAGCAGACCAACGAGCGCTACAAGCTCATCCTCGGCGCCGGCGGCGGCGGCCTGTCCGTCGCGTTCGACATGCCCACCCTCATGGGCCGCGACTCCGACGACGCGCACGCGCTGGGCGAGGTCGGGCACTGCGGCGTGGCCATCGACTCCGCCGCCGACATGGAGGTGCTGTTCCGGGACATCCCGCTGGGCGACATCACCACCTCGATGACGATCAGCGGCCCGGCCGTCCCCGTCTTCTGCATGTACCTGGTCGCCGCCGAGCGCCAGGGCGTCGACCCCGGCGTGCTCAACGGCACGCTCCAGACGGACATCTTCAAGGAGTACATCGCGCAGAAGGAGTGGCTCTTCACACCCGAGCCGCACCTGCGCCTCATCGGCGACCTGATGGAGTACTGCGCCGAGCGCATCCCGGCGTACAAGCCGCTGTCCGTCTCCGGCTACCACATCCGCGAGGCCGGCTCGACGGCCGCGCAGGAGCTGGCGTACACCCTCGCCGACGGCTTCGGCTACGTGGAGCTGGGCCTGTCCCGCGGCCTCGACGTCGACGCCTTCGCGCCCGGCCTGTCCTTCTTCTTCGACGCCCACGTCGACTTCTTCGAGGAGATCGCCAAGTTCCGCGCCGCGCGCCGCATCTGGGCCCGCTGGCTGCGCGACGTGTACGGGGCGCGCACCGAGAAGGCGCAGTGGCTGCGCTTCCACACCCAGACCGCGGGCGTCTCGCTGACCGCCCAGCAGCCGTACAACAACGTGGTGCGCACGGCCGTCGAGGCGCTGGCCGCGGTCCTCGGCGGCACCAACTCGCTGCACACCAACGCCCTGGACGAGACCCTGGCGCTGCCCAGCGAGCGGGCCGCGGAGATCGCGCTGCGCACCCAGCAGGTGCTGATGGAGGAGACCGGCGTCGCGAACGTCGCCGACCCCCTCGGCGGCTCCTGGTACGTCGAGCAGCTCACCGACCGGATCGAGGCCGACGCGGAGAAGATCTTCGACCGGATCCGCGAGCGCGGCCGGCGCGCCCACCCCGACGGGCAGCACCCGATCGGGCCGATCACGTCCGGGATCCTGCGCGGCATCGAGGACGGCTGGTTCACCGGCGAGATCGCCGAGTCGGCCTTCCGCTACCAGCGGTCGCTGGAGAAGGGCGAGAAGAAGATCGTCGGCGTCAACTGCCACACCGGCTCCGTCACCGGCGACCTGGAGATCCTGCGGGTCAGCCACGAGGTGGAGCGCGAGCAGGTGCGCGCGCTGGCCGCCCGCAAGGGCGCCCGCGACGACGCGCGGGTGCGCGCCGCGCTGGCGGCGATGCTCACGGCGGCCCGGGACGGCGGCAACATGATCGAGCCGATGCTCGCGGCGGTACGGGCCGAGGCCACGCTCGGCGAGATCTGCGACGCGCTGCGCGACGAGTGGGGCGTCTACACCGAACCGGCGTCCTTCTGACCCGTACGCGCGCGGGGGAGCGGGGTCACACGACGAGGACGGACTTGCCGCGCGTGTGGCCCTTCTCCCAGTCCCGGACCGCCTCGGCGGCCTCGGCCAGGGGGTACCTCCGGCCGACGACCGGCCTGAGCGCGCCGGATGCCAGCAGGCCGCGCACCTCCTCGACGTCCTGCGGCCGGGGGCGTACGTAGGGCGCCCGCACCTTCCGGGCGGAGAAC